>NZ_JBEYTP010000011.1:105222-164016 GCF_040643125.1 Micromonospora sp. NPDC047465 | reverse complement strand
GCTCCGTACCGATGTAGTTGTGGTTGAGCATCCGGGCCTCTTCCTGGGCCAGGACGACAACCCGTCGCGCTCGGTCGGTGAACCGCTCGAACATGCCCTCGTGCTCCTCACGTGCCGTGCGCACTCGATCTTGATGGTCAAGAAGTCGTGGCGGGGCCGGTGCGCGGACGTCCGGGACGGGCGTCCGTGCCTACTTACTCTATCGCCGCAGACCGACTCCGCTGAGGTCGTGTGTCCCCGCCGGAGGCCGCGTACGCGTCGTTTTACTCAACCGTCCGCGCTCAGGGGGTGTTCCGCGACCCCCGCCTGTACGCGCAGAGCGAAATTCGGCCACCGCCCGGGCCGCGTCCGCTGGCCGGTGCCGGCGCTGACGCGGCCCCGAACCGGGCCGCCCGGGAGTCGTCCACAGGCTGTGGATAAATTCTCCACCGGCTGTGGACAACCTCCGTCGGGGCGGGATTCTTCCCGGTCCGGGCGCACCGTGGGCGGATACGGCGACGCCGGCCCGGAGAGGTGCTCCGGCCCGGCGTCTGTCGCCCGTCGGCGGTCGGGTCAGTGACCGGCCTTGGAGTGGTACTCGTCGACGATCTCCTGCGGGATCCGGCCCCGGTCGGAGATGTCCTTGCCGGCCTTCTTGGCCCAGGCCCGGATCGCCTTGTTCTGCTCCCGGTCGGCGGTGGCGCCGCCCCGGCCGCGCGCGGCCCGGCCGCCCACGACGACACCGCCCCGGCCCACCTTGGTGCCGTTGGCGATGTAGGGAGCGAATACGTCACGCAATTTCTCGGCGTTCGAGCTCGACAGGTCGATCTCGTACTGAACGCCGTCGAGCGCGAACTTGACGGTCTCGTCAGCGTCCCCGCCGTCCAGGTCATCGACCAGCTTATGAATGATCTGCTTGGCCACGTCCCACATTCCTTTCGAGCAGGGTGCTCCTGCAAACTTGAGAGCACAATAACCCGTGCGACGCTTGTCGCGTCAATAGGATGCGGTAACGACCCGGTGCGAGTACGCGACTACTCCGGCCGTACCAGGGGGAAGAGGATGGTTTCCCGAATTCCCAGGCCCGTCAGCGCCATCAAGAGCCGATCGATTCCCATTCCCATACCCCCGGCCGGCGGCATTCCGTACTCCATCGCCCGGAGGAAGTCCTCGTCCAGCCGCATCGCCTCGTCGTCGCCGCGGGCCGCGAGCTGCGCCTGGGCCAGCAGCCGCTCCCGCTGCACCACCGGGTCCACCAGCTCCGAGTACGCCGTCCCCAGCTCGAACCCGAGCACGTAGAGGTCCCACTTCTCGGCCAGCCCCGGCTCGCTGCGGTGCGCCCGGGTGAGCGGGCTGGTCTCCTCCGGGTAGTCGCGGACGAAGGTGGGTGCCTGGAGGCCGGGGACGACCAGTTCCTCGAACAGTTCCTCGGCGAGCTTGCCCGGCCCCCACTTCGGGTCGACCGCCAATCCGACCTTGTCGGCGTACTCGACGAGGCGGGCGTGCTCGGTGCGTACCGTGACTTCCTCGCCGAGCGCCTCGGAAAGCACCCCGAAGAGGGTCACCGAGCGCCACTCGCCGCCCAGATCGAACTCCCGGCCGTCGGCGTGGGTCACCACGGTCGAGCCGGCGACCGCGATCGCCGCCCGCTGCACGAGATTGCGGGTCAGCTCCGCCATCGTGTCGTAGTCGCCGTACGCCTGGTATGCCTCGAGCATCGCGAACTCCGGGGAGTGCGAGGAGTCGATGCCCTCATTACGGAAGTTGCGGTTGATCTCGAAGACCCGGTCGACGCCGCCGACGACGGCCCGCTTGAGAAACAGTTCCGGCGCGATTCGCAGATACAGATCGGTGCTCAGCGCATTGCTGTGGGTCACGAATGGCCGGGCCGCCGCGCCGCCGTGCAGCAACTGCAGCATCGGGGTCTCCACCTCGATGAAGTCCCGGTCGTGCAGCGAGTCGCGCAGGCTGCGGACGGTCGCGGCCCGGGTGCGCACCATCTGGCGCGCCTGCGGCCGGACGATCAGGTCGACGTAGCGCTGCCGGACCCGCGCCTCCTCGCTCAGCGGCTTGTGCGCCACCGGCAGCGGGCGCAGCGCCTTCGCAGTGACCGCCCACTCGTCGGCCAACACGGAGAGCTCGCCCCGGCGGCTGGTGATCACCTCACCGGTCACCCCGACGTGGTCGCCGAGGTCGACGAGGCGCTTCCAGTCGTCCAGCCGCTCGGCGCCGACCCGGTCCAGCGAGAGCATCGCCTGCAACTCGGTGCCGTCGCCGTCCCTGAGGGTGGCGAAGCAGAGCTTGCCGGTGTTGCGTACGAAGATCACCCGGCCGGTGACCGAGGCGCGGTCGCCGGTGGCGGTGTCGGTGGGCAACTCGGCGTACTTCTCGCGGATCTCGGCCAGCGTGCTGGTCCGGGGGAATCCGACCGGGTACGGCTCGACGCCCTCGGCGAGCATCCGGTCCCGCTTCTCCCGGCGGACCTTCAGCTGCTCGGGAAGGTCGTCGGCGGGATCGACTGGCACGGGAGTCTGCTCGGTCACGGCACGCTTCCTCAGAAGGAGATTTCGGGCGGGGTCAGGCCCCGAGCGTACTCAAGGCTCCAGGGAGGCGTTACGGGATAACCTGCCCGCCATGACCGACCCCACTCAGGCCCTGTCGTTCGGTGCGGCGGCGAGCGAATACGACCGGTTCCGGCCCCGCTATCCGGAGGAGGCGGTGCGCTGGGCGCTCGACGGGCTGGACGCGCCCGCCCGCGTCGTCGACCTGGGCGCCGGGACCGGCATCCTCACCCGCGGGGTGCTCGCCCTCGGACACGGGGTGGTGCCCGTCGAGCCGGACCCCGGGATGCGGGCCCGCCTGGACGCCGTCACCCCGGGCACCACGGCCGTGGCGGGCAGCGCCGAGTCGGTGCCGCTGCCGGACGGCGCGGCCGACGCGGTGCTGGCGGGGCAGGCGTACCACTGGTTCGACCGGGAGCGGGCACACGCCGAGATCGCCCGGCTGCTCCGGCCCGGTGGCGTCCTCGCGCCGATCTGGAACCTGCGGGACGAGCGGACCGGCTGGGTGGCGGAGCTGACGAAGATCGCCCGGATGGGCGGCAGCGCCGACGACCTGGCCAGCAGGGTCGGCGACTTCGGACCGGCGTTCGCGCCGGCCGAGCAGGCCGTTTTCGCGCACCGCACCACGCTCACCCCGGACGAGCTGGTCGGGATGGTCCGGACCCGCTCGTACTACCTGACGGCCGACCCGGAACGGCGGCGGGACCTCGACCGGGAACTGCGCGACCTGCTGGACACCCACCCCGACCTGGCCGGGCGGGAACGCTTCGACCTGCCGTACCGCACGCTCGTCTGCCGCGCCCGGCGGCGCTGAGGCCGGCGGCGGCGCCCGGCCCCGGCGGCGGCCCGGGACCGGGGCCGGCGGGGTCAGACGTTGCGGTCGTAGACCATCCGCAGGCCGATCAGGGTGATCATCGGCTCGTGGTGGGTGATCGTGCGGCACTCGTTGATCACCAGGCCGGCGAGCCCGCCGGTGGCGATGACGGCCCGCACCTCGCCCAGCTCCTCGGTCATCCGCTCGACGATCCGGTCGACCTGGCCGGCGAAGCCGAAGTAGAGGCCGGACTGGAGGCACTCGACGGTGTTCTTGCCGATCACCGAGCGGGGCCGGGTGGCCTCCACCTTGCGCAGCTGGGCGGCTCGGGCGGCGAGCGCGTCGAAGGAGATCTCGATGCCCGGCGCGAAGGCGCCGCCGAGGAACTCGCCCCGGTCGCTGATCACGTCGAAGTTGGTGGTGGTGCCGAAGTCCACCACGATCGACGGCCCGCCGTAGAGGGTGTACGCGGCCAGGGTGTTCACCACCCGGTCGGCGCCCACCTCCTTCGGGTTGTCGATGGCGAGCTGCACACCGGTGCGCACCCCGGGCTCGACGATCACGCTCGGCAGGTCGGCGTAGTAGCGGGACAGCATGGTGCGCAGCGAGCGCAGCGCGGCCGGCACGGTGGAGCAGGCCGCCACCCCGGTGATCTCGACGGCGTCCCCGGCGAGCAGGCCCCGGAACTTCAGGCCCAGCTCGTCCGCCGTCGACCGCGCATCGGTCTTGATCCGCCAGGAGTGCACCAGCTTGTCGCCGTCGAAGGTCGCCAGCACGGTGTTGGTGTTTCCGATGTCGATGCAGAGCAGCACGCTCGCAGCCTAGACAACGGCCTGCCGCCGGTTCACTCGGTGCGCAGGTCCATGGCGATGTCGAGAATCGGCGAGGAGTGGGTCAGCGCCCCGACCGACAGGAAGTCGACGCCGGTCGCCGCGTACCGCGCCGCGACGTCGAGGGTCAGCCCGCCGGTCGCCTCCAGCTCCGCCCGGTCCCCCACGGCGGCAACCACCTCGGTGAGCATCTCCGGGGTCATGTTGTCCAGCAGCAGGAATTCCGCTCCGGCCTCGACGGCCTCCACCGCCTCGGCGAGCGTGTCCACCTCGACCTGCACCGGCACGTCCGGGAAGGTCTCCCGGACCCGGCGGAAGGCCGCCGTGATGCCGCCCGCCGCCAGCTTGTGGTTGTCCTTGATCATAGCGACGTCGTGCAGGCCCATCCGCTTGTTCGTGCCGCCGCCGGCGCGGACCGCGTACTTCTCCAGGGCGCGCAGGCCCGGGGTGGTCTTGCGGGTGTCGAGCACCATCGCCTTCGTGCCGGCCAGGGCGTCCGCCCAGGCCCGGGTGTGGGTGGCCACGCCGGACATCCGGCAGAGCAGGTTGAGCGCCGTCCGCTCGGCGGTGAGCAGCAGCCGGGTCGGGCCGGTCACCGTGGCCAGCACGTCGCCGCGCGCCACCCGCGCGCCGTCGTGGGCCACCACCGACACCTCGACCGTACGGCCCGCGCCGGTCGCCTCGCCGACCAGCTCGAAGACGGCCGCCGCCACGGCCAGCCCGGCGACCACCCCGTCGGCGCGGGCCACCAGGTCGGCGGTGTCGGTCTGCCCGGCCGGGATGGTGGCGACGCTTGTGACGTCCAGGAAGTCGGGGCCCAGGTCCTCCGCGAGCGCGTTCTCGATCACCCGCCGCACCTGCACCGGATCCAGGCCGGCGTCCCGCAACGCCCGTTCCGTCGACTCCGTCATCGGACTTCCTCCCACTGAGACGTCAACCGGCCCTGCGCCCCGACCGCGCCGACGAGGTGGCCGTGCCACCGCTCGTCGGCCGTCGGGAAATCCTCCCGCCAGTGGCAGCCCCGGGTCTCCCGGCGGGCGTACGCGGCGGCGACCAGCGCCGACGCCACGGTGATCAGGTTCGTCGCCTCCCAGTCGGCCGTCCGCGGCCGGCCCCGGCCCTCGCCGAGCCCGGTCAGCGCGTCGGCGGTCCCCGCGAGGGTCTGCGCCGAGCGGAGCACGCCCGCGCCCCGGGTCATCGCCCGTTGCAGGGTCGGCGTCGCCTCGGCCGGCACCACCCAGCCCTCGCCGCCGACCCAGGCGCCGGTCGACGCCGGCTGGGCCTGCTCCGGCAGCCCGACGGCGACGTCCTCGGCGATCCGCCGGGAGAACACCAGCCCCTCCAGCAGGGAGTTGCTGGCCAGCCGGTTCGCGCCGTGCACGCCCGTGCAGGCGACCTCGCCGCAGGCGTACAGGCCGGGGATGGAGGTACGGCCGCGCAGGTCGGTGCGGACGCCGCCGGAGGCGTAGTGGGCGGCCGGGGCCACCGGGATCAGGTCGACCGCGGGGTCGACCCCGATGGCCAGGCAGGACGCGACGATGGTCGGGAAGCGCCGGGCCAGGAAGTCGCCGCCCAGGTGTCGGGCGTCGAGGAAGACGTGGTCCGCGCCGGTGGCCAGCAGCACCCGGTGGATGCCCTTGGCCACCACGTCCCGGGGCGCCAGCTCGGCCAGCTCGTGCTGCCCGACCATGAACCGTTTGCCGTCGCCGTCGACCAGGTGGGCGCCCTCGCCGCGCAGCGCCTCGGAGACGAGCGGCTGCTGGGCGTGCCCGGCGCCCGGCACGCCCGCGCCGGCCGGGGTGATCAGCGCGGTCGGGTGGAACTGGACGAACTCCACGTCGGTGACCGCCGCGCCGGCGCGCATCGCCAGCGCCACCCCGTCCCCGGTCGAGACGGCCGGGTTGGTGGTGGCCGCGTAGATCTGGCCCATCCCGCCGGTGGCCAGGACGACCGCCCGGGCCAGGATGGCGCCCACCCCGTCCTCGCTGCCCTCGCCGAGCACGTGCAGGGTGATGCCGCAGGCCGCGCCGAGCCCGCCCGGGCCGTCGCCGGGCGCGCGCAGCAGGTCCAGCACCAGGGCGTGCTCGACCAGCCGGATCCACGGGTCGCGGCGGACGGCGGCGTGCAGGGCCCGCTGGACCTCGGCCCCGGTGGCGTCGCCGCCGGCGTGCACGATCCGGTCCGCCCGGTGCCCGCCCTCGCGGGTGAGCATCAGCGAGCCGTCCGGGTTGCGGTCGAACTCCGCCCCGATCCGCATCAGCTCGCGCAGCCGGGTCGGGCCCTCCTCGACCAGTACCCGCACCGCCGCCGGGTCGCAGAGCCCGACGCCGGCGATCTCCGTGTCGGAGGCGTGCGCGGCCGGGGTGTCGTGTGGGTCGAGCACCGCGGCGATGCCGCCCTGCGCCCAGCGGGTCGAACCCTCGTCGATGTTGACCTTCGTGACCACGGTGACGTGCAGGCCCGCCTCCCGCAGGTGCAGCGCGGCGGTGAGCCCCGCCACCCCGGAGCCGACCACGATCACGTCGGTGGTCTCCACCCAGCCGGGCGCGGGGGCGGCCAGCAGTCGGGGCAGCGCCGGCAGGTCCACGGTCGGAAGGTCCATGCCCACAGTCAACCCGAACGGCCCTCGCGGGGGGCGGCGGGGGCGGGACGAGTGGTTTGGACCATCGCGTCCGGTGGCCGGGTGGGTGCCTACCTCGTCCGGACCGGCAGGGCGGCCGGGCCCGCGCCCCTCAGGGAGCCGGTCACCGTACGGTCGTCGAGCCACAGGTAGCAGCGGACGCCGCGGTCGCCGACGCGCCAGCGCCCCGCCCCCGGCGGTCGCACCACCACCCCGCTGCGGAAGCGCAGGTCCGCGTCGTCGGGCACCCCCACGTAGCGGCCCAGCACGGAGCGGCAGCCGGCGTAGAGCGGGGCCCAGTCGGCGGGCCGGGTCGGGTACGGGCGGTCCGGCGCCCGCCACACCCCGACGAACTCGGCGTCGTGCCGGGTGGCGCAGTCGACGGGGAGCAGCGTCCGCACCGCCCCGCCGCCGGCCCGGGTCTGCTGGCAGCCGAGCCGCAGCGGCGACGGCCCGCGCAGCGCGTCCCGCAGGCTGCCGGAGCGGGTGACCACCGTGGCGGCGGCCTCGACGGTGCTCACCTCGGTCAGGTCGCACCGGTACCAGCGGGAGCCGGCCGCCCAGCCGGGCCCGGACGGCAGGGCCACGGCCAGCCGGAGCCGCCCGGCCCGCCAGTCGTCGCCGACGTGCCCGGTGGCGCGCGCGTCGCAGTCGGCGAACGCGCCCCGCAGCTCGGCCGAGCCGCCCGGCGGCGGGGTGGCCCGCTCGGCCGGGAAGGCGCCCACGTGCACGGTCTCGACCCGGTGCGGCGCGGTGCAGTCCAGCGGCGCGTACGCCGCCAGGGTCACCACGTCGGTGAAGTCGGCGGCCTGGCAGACGCCGGCGGCCGGGGTGAACGGGCCGGGCGCGGGCAGGGCCGCCCAGTCGTCGGCCAGGTCACCGTCCAGCCCGGCGGAGCCGGCGCAGCCGACCAGGAGGACTGCCGCGCTCACGGCGGCGAGCAGGGTGGTCATCGAACGGCGCATCGCGGCCTCCCCCAGCCACCGCGTCTCTTCGACGGGCACCCAGACTACCCACCGCCACCTCTCGGCGACAGACCGCGTTCGCGCCCCATCCACACAACCGCACGCCGCGATCTTGCGGTTACGCCACCGGACAGATGGGACTTATAACGACAAGCGCCGGGTCGAGGGTGCAAGATCGCTGGAGGCGGGGTCAGACGGCGGCGTAGGGGTTGGGGACGGGAGCGCCGGCGGTGCCGGGGGCGGCGGTGGTGGGGTCGGTGTTCAGCTCGACGATCCGGTTGTCGGCGTCGACGTGCACGACCCTCGGCCGGTACGCCCGGGACTCGGCGTCGTCCATCTGCCCGTACGAGATGAGGATGACCAGGTCACCCGGGTGCACCAGGTGGGCGGCAGCACCGTTGATGCCGATCACGCCGCTGCCCCGTTCGCCCGGGATCACGTACGTCTCCAACCGGGCCCCGTTGGTGATGTCCACGATCGCCACCTGCTCGCCGGGGATCAGGTCGGCGGCGTCGAGCAGGTCCTCGTCGACGGTCACCGAGCCGACGTAGTGCAGGTCGGCCTGGGTCACCGTGGCCCGGTGGATCTTCGACTTGAGCATGGTGCGCAGCATCTGGGTGCCTTTCGCGGAAACGTGGTGGGGGTCGGGTTCAGGAACGGGGGGCGAGCCGGATCGCCGCGTTGTCGATCAGCCGGGTGCCGCCGACCCAGGCGGCGACGAGCAGCCGTGCCGGACCGGACACCGGCCCCGGCTCCAGGTCCGGGTCGGTGAGCACCAGGTAGTCGAGCCGCGCGCCGGGCGTACCGGCGCCGAAGGCGGCGTGCGCGGCGGCGAGCACGGCCCCCGCGTCACCGCCCGCGTCGGCGGCCTCGGCACCGGCCCGCAGCGCCGCCGACAGGCTCAACGCGGTCTCCCGCTCGGCCGGGGAGAGGTAGCGGTTGCGACTGGACAGGGCGAGCCCGTCGGGCTCCCGCACGGTGGGCACGCCGACCACCTCGACCGGCACGTCGAGGTCCCGGGCCATCCGCCGCACCAGGGTGAGCTGCTGGTAGTCCTTCTCGCCGAAGAAGGCCAGGTCGGGGCGGGTGAGCTGGAGCAGCTTCAGCACCACCGTCAGCACCCCGTGGAAGAACCCGGGGCGGCTCTGCCCCTCCAGGTCCTCGCCGAGCGGACCCGGGTCGACCCGGACGCGGGGCTGGCCGTCCGGGTACATGTCCGCCACCGACGGGGCGAACACCACGTCGGCACCCGCCCGTCGGCAGATCTCCAGGTCGGCGTCGAGGGTGCGCGGGTAACGGTCGAAGTCCTCGTTCGGCCCGAACTGGAGCGGGTTGACGAAGATCGTGACGAGCACGTGGTCGGCCCGCTCCCGGGCCGCCCGCAGCAGCGTCTCGTGCCCGGAGTGCAGGGCGCCCATGGTCATCACGACGCCGACGGTGCCCTTGAGCCCGTCCCGCGCCGCGGCCAGCTCGGCGCGGGTGTGCACCAACTCCGTCACGCGGTCCCCTCCGTCCGTCGTCGGCCCGTTCACGCGGCCACCTCCCGCCGGGTCCCGGCCAGCACGCCGAGCAGCGACTCCGCGTCGACCGGGCGGAGCCGGCCGGCGGCGATGGCCCGGTCGGCCGTACGCCGGGCCAGGGCCAGGTAGGGCGCGACCGACTCGGGTGCGGTGGCGGCGAGCCGGGCCAGGTGCCGCTCGACCGTGCCGGCGTCGCCCCGGGACACCGGCCCGGTCAGCGCGTCGTCGCCGAGGCGCAGCGCGTTCTCCAGGGCGGCCCGCAGCAGCGGGGCGAGCACCTTCTCCGGCTGGGCCACCCCGGCGTCACGCAGCCGGTCGGCCGCCTCGTTGACCAGGGTCACCAGGTGGTTGGCGCCGTGCGCCAGCGCCGCGTGGTAGAGCGGCCGGTCGGCCTCGCCGACCCACTCCGGCACGCCACCGAGGTCGGCGACCAGCCGGGCGGCCAGGGAGCGCAGCTCCGCCGGGGCCGTCACGCCGTACGAGATGCCGGCCAGCCGGGCGAGGTCGTCCGGCGTACCGGTGAAGGTCATGGCGGGGTGCAGGGCGAGCGGCCGGGCGCCCGCCGCGGCGGCGGGGGCGAGCACGGCCAACCCGTGCGCGCCGGAGACGTGCGCCACGACCTGGCCGGGACGCAGCGCGCCGCTGTCGGCCAGGTCGGTGACGACCCCGGCGAGCGCGTCGTCCGGCACGGCGAGCAGCAGCAGATCGGTGGCCGCGCGGGCCACGGCGGCGGCGGAGCGGCGGGGCACCCGGGGCAGCAGCAGCGCCAGCCGGGCCCGGGATGCGCCGGAGCCGCCGGAGGCGGCGGCCACCCGGTGGCCGGCGGCGACGAGCGCGGCGCCCAGCGCCGCGCCGACCCGGCCGGCGCCGACGACGCCGACGGTGAGCGTGCGCGGGAAGGAGAGCGGGGCGCCGGATGTGGCGCCGCCCGGCGGTACGGCGGCCGTAGGCGGGGTGGCCGCCTGCGGGCGCAGCGGTGCGCTCATGGCAACGATCCAGTCCTCGGAGGGGGTACCGGTCGATCGCAAGTATGCGCCGCCGTGACGGAGCCGAAACAGGGTCTGTGAAAACCTTCACCGGGTGGTGCGCGGGGGCGTTCCCGGCGGCGTGGGCGGCCGGCTGCGGCTACAGTGCCGCCTGTGACGGAGCGGGTCGTGGTGGACGAGGTCGGCATCCGGACGGAGGACGACCGGCACAGCTTCGGCTGGCCCTGGTCCGAGATCCAACACGTCTCGGTCGCCGCGCTGCCCCCCGCGGAGCACCGGTTCCTGTACTTCGAGGTCACCCACGTGTCGGGCGAGTTCATGGAGGTCGGCGATACGGTCGACGGGTTCCGGGAGGCGGTGGCCGTCATCTCCGCCCGCGCCGGGCGGGCGGCCCCCGACCTCGACGCGCTCCGACCGTCCGACCCCGTGCTGGAGATCTGGTCGCCCCTGCGGGACGAGGGATGAACTGATGCCGGTCCGCTGGCGGGACGCCATGGACCGGGCGCTCTACGGGCCGGGCGGCTTCTTCGTCGCCGGCTCCGGCCCGGCCGACCACTTCCGCACCAGCGTGCACGCGTCCCCCGCCTTCGCCGCCGCGCTGCTGCGGCTCGTCGAGCAGGTCGACGCCGCCCTCGGGCACCCGGCCCGGCTGGACGTGGTGGACGTGGGAGCGGGTCGGGGTGAGTTGCTGCGCGCAGTCGCCGCCGCCCTGGGGGTTGCCGGGGAGCCCGCCCGCTCCGGGCGGTCAGGCTTGATCCCTCCACGGGCGGGCTCCCCGGCAACCCCGACTCCCCCGGCCGCCGCCCGGCCCTCGCTCTCGTCCGGCCCGTCGCCCGCCGGTCCCGCCCCGTCCGCGCCGGTTGCGCTCGCTCGTCGGGTACGCCTCACCGCCGTCGAGAAGGCGCCCCGACCGGCCGACCTGCCGGACGGGATCGACTGGCTGGACGAGATCCCCGACGGGATCACCGGGCTGCTGGTGGCTACCGAGTGGCTGGACAACGTGCCGCTCGACGTGGCGGTGCACACCGCCGACGGCTGGCGCTACCTGCTGGTCGACCCCACCACCGGTGCGGAGACCGTGGGTGACCCGGTCGATCCCGCCGACGCGGACTGGCTGGCCCGGTGGTGGCCGGCGCCGGGGGCCGGCGCGGACGGCATCGGTCCGACGGGGTCAGGGTTCCGGGCGGCCCGACCCGCGGAGGGATCATGCCTGACCGCCCGGAGCGGGTCGGGCCGCCCGGAACCCCCCACCGGGGTGCGAGCAGAGATCGGCAGGACCCGCGACGAGGCCTGGGCGGAAGCCGTGCGCCACGTCGACCGGGGGCTGGCGTTGGCCGTGGACTACGGGCACCTGAGGGACGACCGACCGGTCGACGGGAGCCTGACCGGGTACCGGGGCGGGCGGCAGGTGCCGCCGGTGCCCGACGGGACCTGCGACGTCACCGCACACGTCGCCGTCGACTCCGTCGCCTCCGCCGGGGAGCGGGTCGCCCGGTGCGCGTACGACCTGGTGTCGCAGCGGGAGGCGCTGCGGGCGCTCGGGGCCGACGGCGGGCGACCGGTGCTGAGCCTGGCCGCCAGCGACCCGGTCGGGTACGTGCGGGCGCTCGCCGCCGCCTCGGCCGTGGCGGAGCTGACCGACCCGGCCGGGCTGGGTGGGCACTGGTGGCTGCGGCAACCGGTCGGCGTCGACCCCGAGCGGTTCATGGCACGATGACGGACATGACCACGGACGCCGGCGACCTCCGCGAGCTGACCGTCGGCACCGGAGCGGGCCTGGTGGCGGGCACCGGCGGGGAGCAGCTCGGCACCGACATGGTGCTCAACATCGGGCCGCAGCACCCCTCCACGCACGGCGTGCTCCGGCTGAGGCTGGTGCTCGACGGCGAGCGCGTGGTGGCCTGCGAGCCGATCGTCGGCTACATGCACCGGGGCGCGGAGAAGCTCTTCGAGGTCCGCGACTACCGGCAGATCATCGTGCTGGCCAACCGGCACGACTGGCTCTCGGCCTTCTCCAACGAGCTGGGCGTGGTGCTCGCCGTGGAGCGGCTGATGGGCATGGAGGTGCCGGAACGGGCCACCTGGCTGCGGATGGCCCTCGCGGAGCTGAACCGGGTGCTCAACCACCTGATGTTCCTCGGCTCCTACCCGCTCGAGATCGGCGCAATCACGCCGATGTTCTACGCCTTCCGCGAGCGGGAGACGATCCAGGCCGTGATGGAGGAGGTCTCCGGCGGCCGGATCCACTACATGTTCAACCGGGTGGGCGGCCTCAAGGAGGAGGTGCCGTCCGGCTGGACCGGCCGGGCGCGGGCCGCCATCGCGGAGGTCCGCGGACGCATGCCGGACCTGGACAACCTGATCCGGCGCAACGAGATCTTCCTGGCCCGCACGGTCGGCGTCGGCGTGCTCACCGCGGCGGACGCCGCCGCGTTCGGCGCGTCCGGACCGGTCGCCCGGGCCTCCGGCCTCGACCTCGACCTGCGCCGCGACGAGCCCTACCTGGCCTACGACCAGCTGGACGTGCCGGTGGTGACGAAGACCGCCGGGGACTGCCACGCCCGCTTCGAGGTGCTGCTCGACCAGGTGTACGCCTCGCTCGACCTCGCCGAGCAGTGCCTGGACCGGGTGGACCGGCTCACCGGGCCGGTCAACACCCGGCTGCCGAAGGTGCTCAAGGCGCCGGAGGGACACACCTACGCGTGGACCGAGAACCCGCTCGGCATCAACGGCTACTACCTGGTCTCCCGGGGCGAGAAGACGCCGTGGCGGCTCAAGCTGCGCACCGCGTCGTACGCGAACGTGCAGGCGCTGGCCACCCTGCTCCCCGGCTGCCTGGTGCCGGATCTGATCGCCATCCTCGGCTCGATGTTCTTCGTGGTCGGCGACATCGACAAGTGATCCGCGCGGCCCGGCCGCCGGTCAGCGCCAGCGGTCGGCGGAACGCGAGCCGCCCGCGCGGGGGGCGTCGTCCTGCGGCGGGTAGCCGTAGCGCTCCTCCTGCCGTCGGCCGTACCGCTCGGGCTCGGGCTCCGGCTGGCGGGCGCGGTGCGCCTCGGGCTGGTGCCCGCGCTGGCGGGGCGGGCGCCACTCCTCGGGCACCGGCACCCCGCCGGCCGGCAGCGCCGGCGCGTCCCCCGGCTCCGCCCAGCCGCCCCGCCATCCGTCGTCCGCCCGTTCCCGATGCGGCTCGTCCCGACGGACCGTCGCCCAGCGGTCCGAGACCCGGTACTCGGTGCCGGTGGCGTCCGCGTGCACCTCGGCACGCCGCTCCCCGACCCGC
The DNA here is from genome assembly GCF_040643125.1 of Micromonospora sp. NPDC047465. Taxonomy (NCBI): domain Bacteria; kingdom Bacillati; phylum Actinomycetota; class Actinomycetes; order Micromonosporales; family Micromonosporaceae; genus Micromonospora; species Micromonospora sp. NPDC047465. Next base: position 150,458 of record NZ_JBEYTP010000011.1, on the reverse strand, counting down.
AGTTCCCGGCCCCGCTCGTCGTCCCGCACGGCCGCCCACCGGTCACCGGCGCGCAGCTCCGACCAGTACGCACCGCTCTCCGGCCCCGCCTCGTCGGGCTGGTGCGACCGGCCCCGCCCCGGCTGCTCGGCCGGCACGGCCCAGGCCGCCGGCCCGCCCGTGCCGTCCCAGCCCCGGTCGTCCCACTGCTGCCCGCGCTCCTGCCGCTGCCCGCGTTCGTCCCGTCGGCCCGGCCGCTCGCGGTCGGTCCCCTGCCCGGACCACTCGCCCCGGTCGCGCGACCGCGACCGATCGTCGTCCCGGGGCGCACCGGCCGTCGCCCACGACCGGTCGTCGTTCCGCCGGGAACGGTCGTCGTCGCGCCGGGACCGGTCCTCCGGGTCGCCGTGGCCGGCCCGGGACCGGTCGTCCGACTCGTCGGACCACGGCCGCTCCTCCGGCGCCGGCGACCACCGTCCCGCGTACCCGCCGCCGTACCGGGTGCCGGGGTCGCCGGGCACGGACGCGCCACCGTCCACGATGGTGTGCCGGGTGGTGACGTGCACGGTCTCGGTGTGCCGCACCACCCCGAGCGGGCGCGCGGCGGGCTGGCTCTCGGGCTCCGCCGGCCGGGCCGCCCCGTACACCCCGGCCGCTCCGCCGGCGGGTCGGTCCCCGCCGTACACCCCGGTGGTGGCGGGCCGGTCCCCGCCGTACCCGCTGGCCGAGCCGCCGGTGGGCCGGTCCGCGCCGTACGCCCCGGCCTGGGCCGCCGGCCGCTCGGCGCGCGGGCCCGGCTGGGGCCGGCGGGCGGGCTCCTCGTCGTCCCGGTCGGCGCGTCCCCAGCGGGGCGCCGGATCGTCCTGGCCCGGCGCCCGCCCCCGGCCGGAGAACCCGTCGTCGGCGGATCCCGGGCCCCGGCCGGCATCGGCCTGGTCGTCGACTCCGGCCAGCGCGGCGCTGCTGGCGTCCAGCCGCCGGCGCAGCGCGGCGACCGCCTCCTGGGCCCGCTGGGCCTGGTCGAGCGCCTGGTTGCCGCGCTGGGCGGCCGCCACGATCTCCCCGCGCAGCTCGTGGCGGAGCTGCTCCATCTCGTCCAGCAGCTCCTCGGTGCGGGCCGGGCCGGCGCCGTCGGCGCGCAACGCGATCGACAGGCCGATCAGGACCACGGCCAGGATGGCGAGCACGGCGGCGAACCGCAGCGGACCGTTGCCGTCGGCGACGAGCAGGATCAGCGCCGCCACCGGCGCCAGCGCGACGCCGATCCAGAAGAGCACGGTGAGCAGCGGTGGATTGCGCTTGTCGGCGGGGGCGACCGGGGCTGGCATGGGTCCGCAGCCTACCGAGAGTTCCCCCGGCTGGAAACGGCTGGAGAGACCCGGCGGGACGGGACGGCGCAGCCGGTAGCCGGCGGCGCGGGGCCGCCGGCTACCGGCCGGGGGATCAGCTGGCGGCCAGCGCGCCGTCCGACGAGAAGACCAGGCCCACGCTGGCGGCGCCGGTCTTGAGGGCGTTCTTGGTCTGTGGGCCGCCCTGGTCCAGCGAGCTGAACGAGCCGGCCTTGAAGTCGTAGACCTGGACCAGCCCGGCCCCGCACTTCGGCCGCTGCGGGCACTCGGGCGGCCCGGCCAGCACGGTGGCCTGGCCCGAGCACTTCGCGGCCAGCTCCGAGAGCGTGCGGACGCCGTACTTGTCGGCGAAGGCCTTCGTCACGGCGAAGGCGTTCTGGTCCTGGGCGGCGGCGGGCGTGCCGAAGACGAGGCCCACCTTGTCGCCGGCGGCCTTCAGCGCGGCGACGGTCTTCGCCAGCTCGGGCGAGGACACCGGCTGGGCGTCCTTGCCGTTGGCCTTGGTGTTGAGGAACTCGGCCATGGTCGCCGCGTACTCCGGGACCACCTGGATCTCGCCCCGCTCCAGGGCCGGCTCGTAGAGCTCGCGGTTGCCGATCTGCTGCACCTTGGCCTCGTAGCCGGCGGCGGTCAGCGCGATCTTGTAGAGCTCGGCCAGGATCTCGTTCTCCGTGAAGTTGGCCGCGCCGATCACGATCCGACCGCCGGGCCCCTTGGCGATGCCCGTGGTGACGCCGTTGGCCGCGGCGAACTCCTCGGCCGCCTTCTGCGCCGTCTTGCGGTCCACGTCGACGGCCTTGTTGAGCTGGATCAGCTTCGGCGTGTCGAGCGCCGCCGAGACCTTGTCCAGCGCCGCGAGCAGCTGCGGGTTGGCCGCCTTGGCGTTGACCGCCGGGATGACGTTGTCGGTGTTCTGGAGCTTCTTGTCGTCGTCGAGGACGACGAGCTGGTCACCGGCGACCGGGGCGCAGCCGGCCCCGGAGGCCGCCTGCTCCGGGGCGTCCGTGCCGGAGGAGCCGGCGTCGCCGCAACCGGTCAGCAGCCCCGCCGCGGCGAGGGCTCCCACCGCACCGACCGCCAGTCGTGTACGTGCGCGCATCAGTGCCCGCCTTCCGTGTCCCGGCGCGACCCGTCCGGGCCGGCCGCGTGTCCGACGGGCGATCCCTGTCCGGCCGCCCGCTGTGTCCGCCGGGCGGCGCCCTTTCCGGCCGCCCGCGATTTTCCACCCAACATCTTCCACACGCGTCCGACAACCCGAGGAAAGCTTTGTCACCGGATCGTCACCCGTCGACGGCCACCGGGCGGCGGGCCTCGGTGAGCGGCCGTGGGCATCGATGACCGGCAGCGCGTGTCGGTGAGCCGCAGCGGGCGTCGGTGAGCGGCAGCGGGCGTCGGTGAGCGGCAGCGGGCGTCGGTGAGCGGCAGCGGGCGTCGCTGAGCGTCGGCGGGCGCTCCCGGGTGTGGCGTCCCGCCCGGGGCGGACCGGAGCTCAGCCGCCGGCCAGCGCGTCCGCCGCGCGGCGGCGGGCCCGGCGACGGGTGGCCCGCAGCGGGCGCGGGGTGACCAGCCGCTCGACCAGGGCCAGCACCAGCTCGACCAGGACGGCGAGCCCGGCCACCAGCACGCCGCCGGCGAGGATCTGGCCGCCGCCGGCGGCGATGTCCAGCCCGAACCCGGCGCGGATGATCTGCCCGAGACCGCCGCCGTTGACGAAGGAGGCCAGCGCGGCGGTCGCCACCACCTGCACCGCCGCCGTGCGGAATCCGGCCGCCAGGTAGGGCACCGCCAGCGGCAGCTCGACCCGGCGCAGCAACTGCCACCCGGAGAAGCCCATGCCGCGCGCCGCGTCCCGGGCCTCCGGATCGACCTGCCGCACCCCCGTGTACGCGTTGGCCAGCAGCGGCGGCACCGCGAAGACGGCCAGCGCGACCACCACCGACGGCTGGCCGAAGCCGAGGAAGGTCAGCGGCAGGATGGTGAGCAGGGCCAGCGTCGGCACGGCGAGCGTGACGTTCGACACCAGCACCACCAGGCCCCCGCCCCGACCCGCGTGCCCGAGCCAGAGCCCGATCGGCCAGGCGATCAGACAGCCCAGCGCCACCGCCGCCGCCGACATCGACAGGTGCTCGCCGAGCCGCTCCAGGATCCCGCCCGGATTGGTCCAGTTCAGCGGGTCGTTGAGCCAGACCAGCGCCGCCTCGACGGGGTTCATCGGGCCCGCCCTCCGTTCGCGGCCGCGGGACCGCGCCGCGCGGCGTTCCGGGCCCTCACGCCGCCCTGCTCCGCTGCCAGGGGGTCAGCAGCCGGCCCACACCGGCCAGGATCAGGTCGAGCACCAGGGCGAGCAGGACGCAGAGCAGCGTCCCCGTCATGATCTGCGCCTTGTAGAAGTTGTTCTGGAAGCCGGCGAAGATCAGTTGCCCGAGACCGCCCCGCCCGATCACCACGCCCACGGTCACCAGGGCCACCGTGGAGACCGTGGCCAGCCGCAGGCCCGTGAGGATGCCCGGCAGGGCCAGCGGCAGCTCGACCCGGAACAGCCGGCCCCAGCGGCCGTACCCCATCCCCTCGGCCGCCTCACGTACCTCGGGGGGCACCTGGTTGAGCCCGGCGAGGGCGTTGCGGACGATCACCAGCAGCGCGTAGAGGACCACCACGCTCAGCGCCGTCACCGCGCCGATGCCCAGGTAGGGCGCGATGAACGCGAACAGCGCCAGCGACGGCACCGTGTACAGCACCCCGGTGACGGCCAGCACCGGCCCGGCCAGCGAGCGGAACCAGTACGCGGCCACGGCCAGCGGCACGGCGACCAGGGCGGCGATCAACACCGCGCGCACCGTCAGCGAGGCGTGCTCCCGCACGGCGGCGAGGATCGTGTCAGAGTTGTCCCGCACGTACTGCCAGGAGAACCACGGGTTACCCGGGTCGGCCCGGTAGCTCAGGCGGAAGGACATGTGTGGACGTTACCCCGGCAACCACGGATCACGGCGGGCCGCGTGCGGCGGCCATCGCGCTGGAGGGCATCCACAAGCGCTACCCGGACGGCACCGAGGCCGTACGCGAGCTGAGCCTCGACATCGCCGCCGGCGAGCTGGTGGTGCTCATCGGACCGTCGGGCTGCGGCAAGTCGACGGTGCTGCGGATGGTCAACCGGCTGATCGAGCCGACGGGTGGCCGCATCCTGCTCGACGGCGAGGACGTCACCCGGGTGGACCCGGTCCGGCTGCGCCGCCGGATCGGCTACGTGATCCAGAACGTCGGGCTCTTCCCGCACCAGACGGTCAGCGCCAACGTCGCCACCGTGCCCCGGCTGCTCGGCTGGCCCCGCGAGCGCAGCCGCCGCCGGGTCGACGAGCTGCTGGAGCTGGTGGGGCTCGACCCGGCGACGTTCGGCCGCCGCTACCCGCACGAGCTCTCCGGCGGTCAGCGGCAGCGGGTCGGGGTGGCGAGGGCCCTCGCCGCCGACCCGGTGGTACTGCTGATGGACGAGCCGTTCTCGGCCGTCGACCCGATCGCCCGGACCCGGTTACAGGAGGAGTTCCTGCGGTTGCAGGCCGAGGTACGCAAGACGATCGTGCTGGTCACCCACGACCTCGACGAGGCGGTCCGGCTGGGCGACCGGATCGCGGTGCTCTCCCAGGGCGGTCGCCTGGAGCAGTACGACACTCCGGCCGCCGTGCTCGGGGCGCCCGCCACGCCCTTCGTCCGCGAGTTCGTCGGCACCGACCGGGGCATCCGCCGGCTGGCGGTCACCCCGCTGACCGGCGCGGCCGTCGAGCCGCTGCCGACGACCGGGGTGGCCGAGCTGCCGACGGTGTCGCGGGGCGACTCGGCGTACGACGCGCTGGGGGCGCTGCTGACCTCGGCCGCGGACCGGGTGGTGGTGACCGACGAGGGGCGGCCGGTGGGCGTGCTCAGCCGGACGCGACTGCTCGAACTGGGCCGGCCCGACCGGTGACCGGGCCGGCCGCCCGACGCCGGCCGGGAAGGGTCGCGGGCAGCGGGTCGGGTCGGACGGCGGGGGGATCGCGGGCCGGCGGGTCAGGCCCGGCCGCCGAGGCTGGCCGTGCCGACGATCCAGCCGGAGAGGAAGCCGTACGTCGCGCCGGTGCCGGCCGACTGGATGGCGGTGAGCAGCGACGGATCGGGGCCGAGGAAGGCGGCGAGCAGCGAGGCGAAGCCGCCGGCCAGGACGTAGGCGGCCCAGCCGGAGAAGAACTGGCTCGCCGACCCCTGCACCCGGGCCACCTGCGTGGCGGGCAGCAGGTAGAGGAAGACCACCGCGAGGATCACCAGCAGGACGGCCCGCAGGTTCGCGACGAGCAGGCCGCCGGAGGCATCGCCGCCGTCGAACCGCCAGGCCGGCCAGGCGAGCAGTTGCAGGAACCAGCCGCCGGCGGAGTTGGGGTCGGTGCCGGCGGCCCAGCCGACGTACGCCGGGCTGCCGCAGACCGCGACCAGCAGGAGCGCGGCGAGCGCGCCGGTGCCCGCCGCCGTCCCGTAGCGGCCGCCGGCCCGCGGCGGGTTGGTGAGCGCCATGATCGGATCAGTTCCCAACGGACCTCGGGGAGCAAACCTGCCGGGGCCCGTCGGCCGCCGTCACTTCCGCGGGTGCGTCATCAGGTAGTCGATGAAGGCGGCCCGCAGCAGCGGTGCGGACTCCTCGTAACCGTGCCCGGTCAGCTCCCGCCACAGCGCGGCGGCCTCGTCGATCGTCGGCCCCACCGAGTTGGGCGCGCCGTCCAGTGCGGCGGCCTCGTCCGCGTTAGGCAGGTGCCGCAGCACCGACCAGAAGAAGCCCACGTCGCGGCGCTCCCGGGCGACCGCGAAGGCCCGCTCACGCAGCTCCTCAGTGGACAGCGCGTCGAGCTCCTCGAACGACGGGCCGGCGGAGGTCGATGGTGTGTCGGTCATGCCGCCGAGCCTAACCGCCGAGATCACCGCCGGCAGGTGGACGCGACACCGGCCGGCACCGCCGGCCCGCCCCGCGGCCGGTCAGGGATGACCGCTCAGCGGTCGTCGCTCTCCCACCGGCGAGGCCCGCTCTCCCACCGCGGCACGCTCCAGGGGTCCGCCGGGCTCTCGGTGGACTGCGCCGGCAGGGCGGGCGGCCAGTCGCCGACCGGAGCGGGCCGGGGCGCCGCCCAACCCGTGCCGATCCGGCCGTCGCCGACCGGGACCGGTTCCGCCGCCGCGCCGACCGCCGGCCGCCCGTACGCCTCGACCAGGCGGGTGACCAGCAGCCCCACGCCGAGCGCCGCCGCGCCGACCGCCCACCGGCTCACCGTCCAGCCCCGGGCCTGCGCGTACGCGACGAAGACCGCGACCAGGCACACCGCCAGCAGGGTGCCGAACACGCCGCCCCGCCGGCCGTAGGCGCTGGTGCCGGCGAGCAGCGCCACGCCGACCGCCAGCACCGTCCAGTCCAGCCCGGCGTCGGGCGCGACCGGCCCGGTGGCGCGGGTGGCGGTGAGCATGCCGGCGAGGGCGGCCAGCACGGTCGAGCAGACGAGCGCGCCGGAGACGACCACCGCCGCCACCACGCCGCGGCGGCGGGCCGGGTCGACGACCGGACGGAAGCGGCCGACCAGCCGGCGAACCGCCCGCACCGCCCCCAACAAGCCGCCGAGCACGGCGACGGCCGCGAGCCCGGCGAAGAGGTGCAGCGCGCCGCGCCCCGGGTCGTAGTCACCCTGCGGGAGGACCGGCGCGGAGCGCTGCTCGATGTACACGACGACCCCCGCCGCACCGGCGAGGCTGGCGGCCCAGCCGGGGACGTGCAGCACCACCACGGCCAGCGCCAGGGCGAGCCCGCCCAGCGCGGCGACCGCCAGGGCCGGCCCGGTGGCCGCCGTGACGCCCCGGTCGCCCTGCTCGGCCATGTGCAGCGCGGCGGCGACCGCCACCGGGCCCACCGCCAGGTTCACCGCGGCGGTACGCAGGCTCAGCCCGGCAGCCAGCGCCAGGAGCCCGAGCACGACCGCGTCCAGCAGCAGCGAGCGCAGCCCGGCGCCGTGCAGCGCGTCCGGGTTCTCCCGCCAGAGCAGGAACGTCCCGACGCCCAGCGTGACGAGGAGCAGCAACTCCCAGGCGACGTGGACCGCGAACCGGTCCCGGCCGGGTTCCCCGTGCGCGGGGTCGTCGAAGACGTTCTCCAGGACGGCGGCCGGGATGCCGGACGACGGCTCGGTGGACGCGTCGCGCCCCGGTTCGTCGTACCCCATAGCCGCCGCCTCCCACGTGGCCGCTCGTCCAGGTCCGACGCGCGGGCGGGCCGGGGCGGCCGTTGCTCTCCGGTCGCAGGCACGCTACCCGTGCGGGAGGCCGGGCGTAACCCCCCGGATCAGCGCGGGCCGGGGCGGTTCTCCCGGTCGCCGGGCTCGCGGTCCTCGTCGTCCTCCTGCTCGGGGACGCGGCAGGCGCGCTCCAGCCAGAGCGCCGCCGCCACCAGGGCCAACCCCGCGAGCAGACCGGCGCCGGCGACCGGCCGGTCGTCCATCGCGGCGTCCGTGCGCTCCACGAAGAGCCAGCCGGTCAGCCCGGCGTAGAAGCCGGCGAAGATCGCGCCGGCCAGCGAGGACGCCTTGGCCAGCACCACGAACCGGGCGACCAGCAGCGGGTTGACCGGGTCGCGGCCCGGCCGGCGCTCGATCCGCCCCCGGGTGTTGACCGCGGCGTACCCCTCCAGCACGGCGAGCGCGGCCAGGGTGACCACCGGCAGCCACGGCAGGTCGGGCAGGTAGTCGTAGTAGAGGGTGCTGATCAGCAGCCAGGCCACGGCGGCGGCGCCGAGGCCCGCCACCACCAGGGTGGAGATCCGGGTGGGGCCCATCCGGAACCGGTCCGGACCCGTCCCGCCCGGGCGTGGGGTTCGCGCCTGCGTCATGCCGGCCGGCTCCACTGGGTCATGCCGTCGACTCTATCGCCAGATCCGGCCGGGGGCGCAGATCCAGGGCGTCGGCGGCGGCCGGGCCGGTGTTGAGCAGGTCCGTCAGCCAGCCGTGCCCGGGCAGCCGCCCGTACGGCTGGATGTCGATCCACGGCCGCAGCACGAACGCCCGCAGGTGCGCCCGGGGGTGCGGCAGGGTCAGCTCCGGGTCGTCGCTGACCACCGGCTCGTCGTCGGCCCAGACGGCGATGACGTCGACGTCCAGGGTGCGCGGCCCGAAGCGCCGCTGCGGGTCGCGGGTCCGGCCCGCGGCGCGCTCCGCCGCCCGGGCCCGCTCCAGCCAGTCGCGCGGCGTCGCGGCCGGGTCCTCGGCGAGCAGCACCGCGTTGAGGTACGCGGGCTGGTCCTGGTCCCCCCACGGTGGAGTCTCGTAGACGCCGGAGAGCAGGAGCACGTCGTCGCCGAACGCCGACACGGCGGAGCGCAGGTGCGCCAGGCGGTCGCCGAGGTTGCTGCCGAGGGAGAGGACGGCCCGGGTCACCGGTCGCGCCGCCGGGTCATGGTGACGGCCACGTCGGTGAAGGCGTGCGGGACGGGCGCCTCCGGCTTGTGCACGGTGACCGTGGCGACCTCGACCCTGGGATCGGCCAGGCAGACGGTCAGCAGCCGGTCGGCGAGCGTCTCGATCAGGTTGACCGGCTCGCCGGTGACGACGGCGACCAGCCGCTCGGCCAGTTCGCCGTAGTGGACGGTGTCGCCCACCTCGTCGGAGCGCGCCGCCGGGGCCAGGTCCATCTCCAGGACGGCGTCGACGACGAAGTCCTGCCCCTGGGCGCGTTCGAAGTCGTACACCCCGTGCCGGCCGTGCGCCCGCAGGCCGGTCAGTTGGATGCGGTCGGTCATCGGTCTCCTCCGTGGTCGGCGGTGCCGCCCGCCCGGCCGGCGCCCGCGTGGGCGGCGCCGATGGTCGGGGGCGTCAGGCGGGGCGCGCCGGTGGCCTGCCAGACGGCGAGCGCGTCCGCGGTGGCGCGGACGTCGTGCACGCGGACGCCCCAGGCGCCGGCCGCCACCGCGAGCAGGCTGGTGGCGACGGTGGCCGCGTCCCGGCCGTCCGTCGGGCGGGGGGTGTCGTCGGGGCCGGCCAGCAGCCGACCCAGGTACGCCTTGCGGCTGGACGCGAAGAGCAGCGGGAAGCCCAGCTCCAGCAGCTCGGGCAGGCGGGCGCTCAGCTCCCAGTTGTGCGCGGCCGTCTTGGCGAAGCCGAGCCCCGGGTCGATCACGATGCGGTCGGCGGCGACGCCGGCGCCCAGCGCCTCGTCGACACGCCGGCCCAGCTCGGCGCGGACGTCGGCGACCACGTCGGTGTAGCGGGCCAGCTCGCCCATCTCGCGGGCGTGGCCGCGCCAGTGCATCAGCACCCAGGGGCAGCCGGCGTCCCGGACCACGCGGGCCATGTCGGGGTCGGCGAGGCCGCCGGAGACGTCGTTGACCACCGCCGCGCCGGCGGCGAGGGCGGCCTCGGCGACCCGCGCGCGGGTGGTGTCGATGCTGATCGGCACGCCGGCGGCGGCCAGTTCCCGGACGACCGGCAGCACCCGGGCCGTCTCGGTGTCGGCGTCGACCCGGTCGGAGCCGGGCCGGGTGGACTCCCCGCCCACGTCCACCAGGTGGGCGCCGTCGGCCCGCAGCCGCACGCCGTGTCCGACGGCGGCGTCGAGGTCGGCGTACCGTCCGCCGTCGGAGAAGGAGTCGGGCGTGACGTTGAGGACGCCCATCACCACCGGGGCCGAGGCCCGTACCAGATCGGTCACGACTAGACGGTACCGGTCGGCCGGAGCGCCCCGGGCGGGCCGGGTCGAGGGCGATGACATGCGCATTCGAACGAGTGTACGATCGGTCGTCCGGGTCGGATCGGGCAGACTCTTCGCGGCTTGTCGCATTGAGGGCCTGCCCGTACGCTTTGGAATTGCCCGGCATCGAGATGGCGAAGCCTGGAGGGAGGGCCGAAGCGGGAGAATCCGCCCAAAGCTCGCCACCCTCCGTGGCGGGCAACGAACGCAGGGTCATCGACGCTGCGCCCAGTGAGCACCATTCCCGCCAGGCATGCCTACTGCACCACCGCGGCGCCGCCGGCCGCGACTTGGGGAGGTTCCAGTGATCGCCATCGAGCTGATGGAGACGGTGACGTCCGCCGCCGCCCACACGCTCTCCACCCTGGCGTCGACTCCACTCGCCGAGCCCGCGCCCAAGGGCATCGACACCGAGGGTGTCGTCACGTTCTTCGCCAGCAAGATCGCTCCGATCCTGCTGGCCGTGCTGGGCGTCATCTTCATCGGGCGGGCCAGCCGGGGCGAGATCTCCAAGGTGCTGACCAGCTCGGCCATCGCGATCGTCGGGCTCGCCTTCATCGCCGGAGCCGCCACACTCTTCTTCATCGGCGACTACCTGATCGACCTGATCTTCGAATAGGCGCGGGCACGAGATGCGGCTGCGCACCGACGACGACATCTACCGGGCTCGCCTGGTCTACCTCGGGCCGCCCGGCTACACCCTTCCGGTCCACCTGCCCTACGCCCAGTACGGGCTGTTCATGCTGCTCGTCCCCCTCTACATGTTCATCCACTGGTTGTTCACGCTGCAGGTCGAGCTCTTCCCGGCCTGGGAGATCGCGCTGGCCATCGTGACCACCTCGTTCATCTTCCGGTACGTCGACCCGGACCGGCCGGCGCGCATGGTGATCCGCACCGCGCTGACCGACTGGCGGCGGACCCGGGAGCCGGCCGCCGAGCAGCGGGACCCCCGCCTGGTCGGCAGCCGGATCAGGATCCGGGAGGAGCTGGCATGACCGGGCGTACGCCGATCAGGCAGTCGCACGACGCGGGTGAGGCGGTCGCATGAGTCGCTCTTCCACGCCGGGTTCCCCGGCCGGGCGCCCGATCGCCTCGCATGGTAACCGTGCGCGGTCGTTCGACTACCCGGACGAGCCCGAGCGGGACGAGGTCGCCCTCGACCCGGCCCTCGTGACCACCCCCGGGCACGGCGGCGTCGGCGTCTTCCAGGCGCCCCGCCCGGTGCAGCGCCGGACGCCGCCGGTCGACCCGGGGCCACCGGCCGACAGCGCCGACATCGACTCGCCCTTCCTCGACCTGTTCGGGGGGACGCGCCCCGGCACGCGGCCGGCCACGCCGCCGCGGATCGGCGGGCGGGAGCACGCTGCCATCCCGCAGCAGCCGGCCGCCGTCGAGCCGGCCCCGGCCGCCGCCCCGGCCCCGCCGCGCGCCGCCCGTTCCAACGGCACGGCCGACCGGGCGCCCGCGGTGGAACCGCCGCCGGCGGACGCCGACGACGAACCCCCGGCCGTCACGTACGAGCAGCCGGCCGTCGCGTACGAGCCACCCGCCGTCGCGTACGAGCCCCCGGCGGTCGCCCACGAGCCGCCGGCCCGGGCGGTCCGGGTGCCGCACCAGCCCGGGGACCGGCTGCCGACGCTCCGCCCACCGGCGGACGATGCGGCGTCCGGCGTGACCCCGCCGCCCCCACCGGCGCCACTCGACCCGGCACCCCCGGAGCGCCCGTCGCGGCGGGCCGGGGAGCGGCTGCCGGAGCGCACGGGGCGGGACGTGACGCCGCCGCGCCAGCGCTCCGCCGGCCGGCGCGACCAGCCCACCAAGCCGGTCCGCGTCAAGCCGCCGAAGATCAAGTTCGGCGACCGGGACCCGGCGGTCGAGCTGGCCATCACCGAGATCGCCGGCCACCTCACCTTCACCCCGAACACCGTCACCGCCTGGTACTGGCTGCCCGAGGTGCGCTGGGCGTTCCGGCCGGACGCGGAGCGGGAGGCGCTGCTCTCGGCGATCTCCGAGCAGTACGCCGGCCTGGCCGGCTTCCGGCTGCACCTGCGGCGCACCACCCGGCCCTTCCCGGCCGACGAGTGGGCCCGCACCATCGACGCGCACACCCGATCCCCGCTGCCCGACGTCCCGGGCACCGCCGGCTGGGCCGACCACCTGGTGGCCGCGCAGCGGCACCTGCTCTCGGTCAACCACGCCGAGGGGCAGACCTACCTCGGCGTCACCTTCGCCCGCCGTTCCCTCGGCGACTCGTTCACCGAACGCCTGCTGCGCACCTTCGGTCGCGGCGTGGCCGAGGGCGAGCGCCGCAAGCTCGGGCGCACCGTCGAGCAGTTCGACGAGGTGCTGGGCGCGTTCGGCATGCGCGGGCGACGGGTCACCGCGCAGGAGCTGGAATGGCTCCTCTACCGCTCCGTGGCGCTCTGCATGGCGCCCCCCGGCCGGCTCTCCCCGATCACCGACGGCCGGTGGGAACGCGGCGACCTGCTCGCCCTCACGGAGCAGGTGGAGCGCTACCGCACCCCGTACGGTTCCACCGTCAAGCTGGTCAACCGCATGACCGGCGAGGAACGGCACGTCGCCGTGCTGGCGGTGGGCCGGATGGAACCGCTGGAGATCCCCGAGCGGCACGAGCCGTGGCTGCACTTCCACGAGCGGCTGCCCTGGCCGATGGAGCTCTCCACCCGGGTCGACATCCTCGGCTCCGGCGACTCCTTCCGTAACCTCGAGCACCGGCTCCGGATGATCCGCTCCCAGCAGCTCGACTACGCCGAACACGGCATCGACGCCCCGCCCGAGCTGGAGCGGCTGGCCAAGCGGGCCCTGGTGATCGGCGACGAGATGACGACCGGCCTGCCGGTCGACTCCGCCCGGGCGCACGGCTGGCACCGGATCGCCGTCGGCGGGCGGACCCGCGAGGAGTGCCTGGAGCGGGCCCGGCGGCTGATCCAGCTCTACTCCCGGGAGCTGCGCATCTCGCTGCAACACCCGAAGAACCAGGACTGGCTGGCCCGCGAGTTCATCCCCGGCGAGCCGATCGCCAACACCGGCTACGTCCGGCGGATGCCGGTCAACCTGCTCGCCGCCGCCCTCCCGCAGGCCGCCTCCACGGTCGGCGACCGGCGCGGCGACCTGATCGGGCGGACGGCGGGCACCTGCCGCCGGCCGGTCTTCCTCGACCTGCACTTCCCGATGGAGGTGCGCGAACGCTCCGGCCTCGCCGTCTTCGTCGCCGAACCGGGCGGCGGCAAGTCGACCCTGCTCGGCGCCCTGGGCTACCTCGCGGCCCGGCGCGGCGTCCAGGTGACGCTGCTCGACCCGTCCGGTCCGCTGGCCCGGCTGTGCGCCATGCCCGAGCTGCGGCCGTACTCGCGGGTGCTGAACCTGACCGGCTCCGAGCACGGCACCCTGGCGCCGTACTCGCTGATCCCGACCCCGCTGCGCACCGAGTTCGGCAGCGGGGCGGCGGGCGACCGGGAGTTCGAGATCGCCGTCTCCAACGCCCGCGCCGAGCGGCGGATGCTCGTACAGGACATCTGCATGATGCTGGTGCCGCCGCAGGTGGCCCGCGAGGCGTCCACCGCCACCCTGTTCCGGCACGCCGTACGCCAGGTGCCGGCGGAGGAGACCTCCACCCTGGACGACGTGGTCGCCTGCCTCAGCCAACTCGACGACGACGCCGGCAGGGAACTGGCCAACCTGCTGCTGGACACCGCCGAGATGCCGCTGGCCATGCTCTTCTTCGGCCGGCCGCCGGAGGGGCTGCTCGGCGCGGACGCGGCGCTCACCGTGATAACCATGGCCGGGCTGCGGCTGCCCGACCTGAAGATCGAGCGGGAGTACTGGTCGGCCGAGGAGGCGCTCGCCCTGCCGATGCTGCACACCGCGCACCGGCTGGCCGTACGCCGCTGCTACGGCGGGTCGATGTCGTCCCGCAAGCTCGTCGGCCTGGACGAGGCGCACTTCATGGAGGGGTGGCGCTCCGGCCGCTCCTTCCTGGTCCGGCTCGCCCGCGACTCCCGCAAGTGGAACCTCGCCGCGCTGGTGGCCTCGCAGAACCCGCGCGACATCCTCGGCCTCGACGTGCAGAACCTGGTCTCGACCGTCTTCGTCGGCCGGATCGCCGAGGACGCGGAGATCGCCTCGGAAGCGCTGCGCCTGCTGCGGGTGCCGGTCGACGACGGCTACGAGGCGACCCTCGCCTCGCTCTCCACCGCGGACGCGACCTCCGCCACCCGGCTCGGCTTCCGCGAGTTCGTCATGCGGGACGTCGACGGTCGGGTGCAGAAGGTCCGGGTCGACGTCTCGTACGTCGACGGGCTGCTGGACCACCTCGACACCACTCCCGCCGCGATCGCCGCGGCCGCCGGGGTACTGCCGGCCGTCCTGCCGAACCTGGAGGCGTGACATGGCGGGGGCCCGGGCACGGCTGGCGGCGTTCCTTCTCGCACTTGGCGTACTCGCCGGGGCCACGATCGGCTGGCCGGCCCTCGGCGCGGCCGCGGCCGCCCCGGCGCCGCTGACCGCACAGGCTTCGGCGGACCTCTGCACCACGCCGGAGTGGCAGGCCGACTTCCGCGCCTGCGTCGCCAAGCTCAAGGAGGTCGCCGAGGACGACGTCAAGTGCCGGAACGCGCCGACCCCCGGCGCCCCGGACTCCGGGCTCGCCGGCTGGTTCGCCTCGCGTCCGGAGTCGGCCACGAAGCCGGGCCCGAAGGGCTTCTACAGCGACTACGGCTACGCCGGTTACAGCTACTCGACGTACGACGTCGACAGCGGCTGCGCGACTGCGGTGCTGCACCCGGACTACAAGTTCACCAACACGGTGGCCAACGGCGAGTTCATGATGGCCACGGCGATCGTCGGCGCCTCGAACGCGCTCCGGGAGCGCGCCTGGGATCCGCGCTCGATGTGGGGCTGGGCGGACCCGCTGGTGGACCAGGCGACCAAGGCCGTCTACCAGAAGGTGTTCAGCGTCTTCGGTATCGTCACGCTCTGCGTGGTCGGTCTCTACCTGCTCTGGCGCTCCCGCCAGTCCGACATGAGCAACGCGATGACCACGGCGGGCTGGGCACTGCTGGTGATGGTGGCGGTGACCGCCCTGGCCGCCTGGCCCGTCAAGTCAGCGAACATCGCCGACGGCACCCTCGTCACCACGCTGGGCGTGGTGCACGACGCTGTCGGCCCCGCTTCCAAGGACACCCCACCCAGCCAGTGCGACGACCCGAACCCCGAGGCGTGCAAGGACAACCGTCCGCCCGCCGTCCGGGCCAGTGACACGGCGACCGAGGCGATGCTCTACCGCAACTGGCTGCGGGGGGCGCTCGGCTCGGCCGACAGCGAGACCGCCAAGAAGTACGGCCCGGCTCTGTACGACGCGAAGTCGCTCTCGTGGGAGGAGGCGGCGAAGCTCCGGTCGAATCCGGCCACCCGCGAGGCCACCATCAAGGCGAAGCAGCAGCAGTGGGCCAGGGTGGCGCAGCAGATCGAGATCGAGGACCCGGAGGCGTACGAGTACCTCCAAGGGGTCCGGGACATGGACCGGATCGGGGCCGGGTTCATCGCGGTGCTCGCCGCCGTGCTCTTCGCGATGTTCGACCTGACCGCCTCGTTGCTGGTGCTGCTGGGTTTCCTGATCTTCCGCTGGGCGGTGATCGCCGCGCCGATCCTCGGCACGGTGGGCCTGCTGCGACCGGCCAGCGCCGGGCTGCGCCGGCTGGGAAACGCGGTGGTCGCCGCCGTCTTCAACATCGCCATCTTCGGCACCGGCGCCGCCATCTACCTCTTCGCAGTCGACCTGATCATGAGCACGCCGACGCTGCCGGGCTGGCTCCAGGTGGTGCTGGTCTGGCTCTGTGGTGTGGTCGGCTGGCTGCTCCTGCGTCCCTACCGCCGGATCACCCAGCTTGGCGGCAAGGACAGCAGCGAGGCGGTCAGTTCGGCCGGCTCCTGGCACCGACGTTTCTTCCGGGACATGCGCACGGCCGCCCGGCTCGACGTGGCGGAGCCCGGTGGCACGGCCGAGCCGGCGATGGGCCGGCGTCGCGCCGTCGTGGCGGAGAAGAGCACCCTGCGGCCGGAGGCCCGCCGGGAGGACCCGTCGCACTCCCGCACGAGTGGCGATCAGGAGCGGCAGCGGCCGGACGGCCGCGAGTCGGCCGCCGAGGCACCGGAAACCCCGGAGCGGGAGACTCCGCGCCCGGTCGCGCCCCGGCCTCGTCGGCGCCAGCCGGCCGCCTGGACCGAGCCGGACGTGCCCGACGAGAACCCGTCATTCGTCATCTACCGTCCGGGCTCGGCCGAGCGTGAGCCGGCACAACCCGCGCCACGGATCCGCTCCGAGGCGCGGTGAGTGCGGTGCGTCGGGCCATCGAATTCCTTGTCACCCGGGTGCTGCGGTCCCGGTTCGGCATCGCGCTCGCTCTCGCCGTGGTCGTGTTCGGGGTCATCGGGGCGGCCCGGCTGGTCTCCGGTCCCGGCGACCCGACGGACGGGCTCAGCAACCGTCCGAGCCGACCCATCACCACGGTCGCCCCGACCGCCGGTGACGACGGAGCGTTCTCGACGGGCGCTCCCCCGTCCCCGGTCACCCGCGCAGGTGAGCCCAGGCCGGAGGAGGTCGCCGAGCGCTTCGTCGCGGCGTGGCTGGGCAAGCCGGGCGTCACGGCGGACCAGTGGCAGGAGGGGCTGCGTCCCCTGTCGACTCCGGCGCTGACCGAGAAACTGGCGGGCGCCGACCCGTCGGGGGTGCCGGCCGGGCAGGTCAACGGTGACGTCACGCTCCGGCCCCGGACCGAGAACTTCGTCGAGGTGCTGGTCCCGCTCGACGCGGGACGGCTCCGCCTCGAACTGGTGGCGCCCGACGGGCGGTGGCTGGTGGACGCGGTGGACTGGGAGCAGGAATGAGCGACGAGACCCGACCCCGCCTTCGACAGCCCCGGCTCGGGGCCCTGGCCGCCGCGCTGACCGCGACGTTCGCCCTGCTCTGCTGCACCGGCGGTGCCGGCGCCTTCTTCCTCACCGAACTCGGCGGTGACGCCGGCGACCGGATGATGTCGGCCAGCCTGGACTGCACGGAGGACTTCCGGGTCGACATCCAGGGCAGCATGCCCCGAATGTCCCAATACGGCGAGGTCGAACTCCGCAACGCCGCTCGGATCATCAAGGTCGGTCAGGAGATGAAGGTGCCGCCGCGCGGCTGGGTCATCGCCGTGGCGACCGCCATGCAGGAGTCCCGGCTGCGCAACCTGGCGAACCCGACCGTCGGCGAATCCGAGAACCTGCCCAACGAGGGCATGGGGGCCGACCACGACTCTGTCGGCCTCTTCCAGCAGCGGGCCAGTTGGGGCAGCGTCGCCCAGCGGATGACGCCCGAGTACGCCGCCCGGAAGTTCTACGAGAAGCTGGTCAAGGTACCCGGCTGGGAGCGGATGCCGCTGACGCGGGCAGCCCAGGCGGTGCAGATCAGTGCCTTCCCGGACGCCTACGCCAAGCACGAGGAAATCGCCTCGCAGATCGTCAACGCCCTGGCCGGTGGGGCGGCTCGGACCGTGCTCGTCGGTGGGAAGCAGGCATGTGACCGCGCCGCCGGCGGGGAGATCGCCGCCTCGGGTTGGACGGCGCCCATCCCGGGCGGCGTCGGGTCGGGCTTCCGCACGGCGAGCCGGCCCGGGCACAACGGGGTCGACATCGCCGCCCCGAAGGGCACCCTGATCCGGGTCGCCGCCACCGGCCGCGTCCTGGTCTCCCGTTGCGACCCGGACAATCGCGGACGACTCAGCTGCGACGCCGACGGTTGGCCGGACAAGGGCGGCTGCGGCTGGTTCGTCGACGTCCTGCACGCCGGCGGGTTCATCACCCGCTACTGCCACATGGTGAGCAAGCCCCGGGTCTCTGTCGGCCAGACCGTCCGAGCCGGCGAGGTCATCGGCGAGGTGGGCAGCAGCGGCAACTCCTCCGGCCCGCACCTGCACTTCGAGGTGCACAAGGACGAGGATCGCAGCAGCCGTGGCGCGATCGACCCGGTGCCGTTCATGCGGTCGCGGGGTGCGCCGCTCAAGGGCGCGGCGTGAGGCGCCAGCCGTCATGAACGAGCCGCTCCCCGACCCGTTCGCCGACCAGCCCGACTGGGCCCCCCGGCCGCCCCGACCGATCGAGATCGTGCCGGCCACCGGGCGGGTCGAGCTGCGCGGGCGGCGGGTCCTGGTCGGCCTGCCCGGGCTCGGCTGGCGCGGTGACCTGCGGGCCGACGAGCGAGTGGTGCAGGGCAGCCGAACCTACGTCCCCGTGATCCCCGAGCACGAGTGGTACCGGGCGGAGTCCGACCAGGTGGAGGTGTTCGCGCCGCTGGTTCCGGTGGAGCGGGTCTGGGTGGAGACGGTGGGGAGCCGCCGGCCGGACACGTCGGTGGACCGCGAGGCGGGCGTCCGTCTCGTCTCCCTGGACGCCCCGGCGCACCGTGTGCCGACCCCGGTCTTCGAGGCGGACGCCGTCACCGGCCGCCGGGTCGTGCACGTCGTGGAATCTGTGGAGCACCGGGACCTGCGGGCGGTCACCGAGACCTACTCGGGCGCCGACGGGGACATCTGCGTGCGGGTGACGCCTGAAGTGGAGTGGTACCGCTGGGCATGGCGGGGCCAGTCGCCGACCACACTGGAGGTCCCGGTTCACCTGCTCTGGATCGAGTGACGGCTCAGGCCGTTTTCCTGCCGGCGCAAACCCGCCATCCTTCTTCGCCATCCTTCACGTCGAACACCCAGTCCTCTCGGCGACTACTACGGGGCTGCCCGTTGGCGGAGCTGGAGATGGAGAGAGTTGTGGCGACCGATTCGCCCTCTCCGGTCTCGGTCCGCGTGAGAGGTCCCCAGCTGACTCGCACCACGACACCGAAGTTGGCCTCACGCTGCTCGATCTCCTTACGCAGGCCGGACAACGTGCTCAGCCCGGTGTTTGCCTGGCAGGTGAAAAGCCCGGCGCGGGTGTCGTTGCGATCCACGAGGAATGCCCGGAGGTAGTTGTCCACCACCACGTCGGGCGCGCTGCGGTCGGGGGCGGCAGCGCGGTTGTAGAGGACGTATCCGGCGGCCACGCCGCCGAGGCAGAGCGCCGCGAGGATGCTCGCGACGACCGTGAGCACAGTGCGAGCCCGTCGCCTCGGCCGCTCCGGCGCGGGGGCCGGCGACGGCGGCGCCAGGTGGTCGGAGGGGGGCCGTTGCGCCGGTACGCGGGAGACCTGGGAACCGGCGGGGGGCTGCACTGATTCCACCCTCTGAGGCTAGCGGCTGGGCGCCGGAGACCCAATGCCCCAGATGCAGCGGATCGTGACGGACCACTCCCCACTGGTGAGATCCACGACAACACCGGCGCAGCGCCGCCGCGCATCCCGGACGAGCCGCTCCGGCTGGGTTACCGTCTCTGCGCGGGGAGGGGTTGCCAACCTCGGACAGAGGGGGTGGACGCGGTGACCGGTCCGAAGGCACGGACGAACCGCGCCGCCGCACTGCACCGGCAGGCCGCCGCCACCGCGACCGCCGCCGCCGGAATCCTCGACGACACCCGTCCCGTTCCCGCCGACCAGCACCGCCAGTACGAGCTGGCCGACCGCCTCCGGTCCGCGGCGGCGGTGCTGGCCCCCGGCTGGGCGGGTGCTCCCCTGGAGACGGTCGCCCCGACCGCACCCGCCGGCGAGGGGCCGCCCGCCTTCGTCCGGGTCGGCACGGCGGCGCCGCTGGACGACGCACGCTTCCCCGCGCTGGTGCCGCTGCTCGGCACGGCGCATCTCGCCGTGGACGCCGACGCCCGGGATCCCCGGGTGGCGGGGCTGCTCCGGGCCGTACTGCTGCGGCTGTTGGCGGCGACCCCGGCCGGGGCGCTGCTGGTCCGCGCGGTGGACGCGACGGGTGCGACCCTGGAGCCGTTCGCGGCGCTCGCCGACGCGGGCCTGCTGCCGCCCCCGGCGGTGGACGTCGCGGGTCTGCGGGCCGTGCTCACCGAGGCCGAGCAGTGGGTGGCCCCGGGGGCGAGCGGGCGTCGCCGGCACGACCGGACGCTGCTGCTGGTGATCGCGGCGCTGCCCGACCTGACGGGCCCCACCGAATTGGCCCGGGTGGAAGCGCTGGCCGAGCAGGGCCGGTCCGCAGGGCTGCACCTCGTGGTGGCCGGCTGGCCCCCGGCGGGCCCGTACGCCGACCGTGCCCCGCTGCCGCAGGCGACCACGCTGGCGATCCGCAACGCGTACGCGCTGCTGGGTGATCCGCCGGGCGGGTCGTTCGCGGGGCCCGGCGCGGAGCCTCCGGGCGGGTTGAACTCGCCGGTCTTCGTCGAGGCGGATCCGCCCGGCGACCTCGTCGACGCGGTGTGCCGGCGGTTGGCCGCGCAGGTGGAGGCGGGTTCCCGGCTGGCCCTGACGGACCTGCTGCCGCCGCCCGACGGGGAGTTGTGGACGGCGACCGCGATCGACGGGCTCGCGACGACCGTCGGCGACGCGGGCGGGCGGGCGGTGTCGCTCGGGTTCACCGAGCTGACCCCGCACTGGCTGGTCAGCGGCCGCTCCGGCGCGGGCCGATCCACCTTCCTCACCACGGCGCTGCTCGGTCTGGCCGCCCGGTACGGCCCCGAGGAGCTGGCCCTCTACCTGGTGGACCTCGCCGACGCCGAGTCCTTCGTGGAGTTCCTCCAGACCGAGCGGGACCGGTCGTGGATCCCGCAGGTCCGGGCCGCGGCGATGGCGGCCGACCGGGAGTACGTGCTGAGCCTGCTCGACGAGCTGACAGCGGAGGTGCGCCGCCGCGAGGAGGCCGGCAGCCGGGCGGGCGGGCAGCGCTTCGCCGAGCTGCGGCAGCACCGCGCGATGCCCCGGATCCTCTGCGTGCTGGACAATCTTCCGCTGCTCTTCGCCGAGCGGGACCGGCTGGCCGTGGACGCCGCCGCCCGGCTGGACGCGCTGGCCCGCACGGGGCGCGCGTACGGGGTGCACCTGGTGCTGGCCGGCGAGGGCGACCTGGGGTTGGGCTCGCGTACGGACCGCGACTCGGTGCTGGGGCAGTTCCCGGTGCGGGTGGCGCTGCCCGGCGGGGGCGCGGTGCTGGAGCCGACCAACGACTCGGCGGCGGGGCTGCCGGTGGGCAGCGCGGTGGTGAACACCGCGGGCGGGCTGGGCGGGCCCCGGGGCGCCATCCGGGGGCACGAGCGGATGGTCCGCTTCCCGGACCCGCAGGACCATTCCGACACGGTCGGGCAGCTGCGGCAGCGGCTCTGGTCGGCGCGACCGGAGGGGTCCACCCCGCCGGTGGTCTTCGCCGGTTACGCCCGCCCGCTGCTGCGCAACGATCCGCGGCACCGGGCCGCGCTGGCCGGGCGGGCGCCCGGCCCGGCCGCCCTGCTGGGCCGGGCCGTGGACGTGCCCCGGACCACGGTCGCGGTGCCGCTGGGGCCGGCCCCGGGGCGCAACCTGGCCGTCCTCGGCCCCGGCCTGGAGGCGGCCCGGCTGCTGGCCACGGCGGCGCGCAGCACCGCCGCCCACCACGCGCCGGGGACCGCCCGCTTCGTGCTCGCCGCGCCGGAGGACGACTGCCGGCCGCTGGCCGACGCGCTGGCGGCCGAGCTGGCCGGTCGGCACCCGGTCGAGACGGTGGACGCCGGCGACCTGCTCGCCGCCGTGGACGCCGCCGAGCCGGCGTACCTGGTGGTCTTCGGCCTGGATGTGCCGTCGCCGGAGCAGTTACCCCCGGAGCGGCTGCGCGCGCTGCTGCGGGAGGGCCCGCCCGCCGGGCGGCACCTGCTCGGCCGTTGGCGCACGGCGCCGTCCTTCGCGGCGCTGCTGGAGCCCGACGGCGAGGTCGAGAAGCTCGCGGCCGTGGCGGTGGTGGACCTGCCCGGCGCCCAGCTCGCGTCGGTCTTCGGCCGGCCGGTGGAGTGGCGACCCCGCCCGGGCCGGGCGGCGCTCTGGGACGGGCCGGGTGAGCAGGGCACGGTGCTGGTTCCCTTCGCGGAGCAGGGAGAGCCGACATGACCCGCGGCGGGGCGCGGAGCAGGCCGGCGCACGCCGGACCGGGACGCCAGCGGTCCGCCGGGCCGCCGCCGGGTGGGCCCGACGCGGCGGCGCCGTCGGGGGCCGTCGCGGGCGGCGACCCGGTGTCCGCCGCGTGGACCGACTATCTCGCCGCCGCCCGGCAGCTCGACGGGGTACGCCGGGACGCGGCCACCGCTGCCGGTGAGCAGGCCCGGTCGGTGCAGGCTGCCCGCGAGGAGCTGACCGCCGTCCGCACCCGGCTCGCGGCACAGGAGACCCGGCTGCGCGAGCGGGGCGTACCACCGATCTCGCTGGTCCCGACGCCGCCTGAGCTGACCGAGGCGGCCCGGTCGATGGCGGGCGGGCCGGCCGCGGTGCTGTCCGCGCTCCGCGCCGCCGGGGGCCGCGCGGACGCCGCGGACGCCGCGCTGGCCGCGCGCGGCCTGCCCCGCCTGGCCGCCTGGCCGGCGCGCCCGCGCAACCTGCTGCTGTACGCGCCGCTGGCCCTGCTGGTGCCGCTGATCCAGGTGGCGCTGTTCGTGGCGACCGGTCCCGGGGCGGCGAGCGTGGCGGCGTTGCTCTGCGGACTGCCGATGCCGGCGGTGGCGTTCGCGGCGGGCTGGCTCGGCGTCGGGCGGCTCTTCCCGCCTGCGGAGGGCGGCCGGGTGGACCGCACGGCCCGGCTCGGCGCGCTGGTGTGCCTGGTCCCGGCGGTGCTGGTCAGCGCGGGCCTGCTGCTCGCGATGCTGGCCGGCTGAGCGGGCCGTCGCGTGGCGTCCGGACACGCGACGGCCGGCCGACCCGGAGTGCGGGTCGACCGGCCGGTCGGGTCGGTCGCGGTCAGCGGGGGATGATCAGCGCCATCGCCTCGGCCCGCGACTTGGCGTCGTGCTGGAGCGTGCCCCGCACGGCCGAGGTGATGGTCTGGGCACCCGACTTCTGGATGCCGCGCATCGCCATGCACATGTGCTCACATTCGAGCACCACCACCACGCCGCGCGGCGCGAGCTGCTCCATCAGCAGGTCGGCGATCTGCGAGGTGAGCCGCTCCTGGACCTGTGGCCGGCGGGCGAAGACCTCGACCAGCCGGGCCAGCTTGGACAGGCCGGTGATCCGGCCGTCCGGCCCCGGGATGTAGCCGATGTGGGCGCTGCCCCGGAACGGCAGAAGGTGGTGCTCGCACAGGCTCATCACGTCGATGTCCCGGACCAGCACCAACTCCTGGTGGTTGGCCTCGAACGTGGTGCTGAGCACCTGGGCCGGGTCGACCCGCAGGCCGGCGAAGAGCTCGGCGTACGCGCGGGCCACCCGGGCCGGGGTCTGCTGGAGCCCGTCGCGGTCCGGGTCCTCCCCGACGGCGATGAGAATCTCGCGGACCGCCTTCTCGATCCGCCCGAGGTCCACGGTGTCCTCGACGGGTCGGCCGGTGAGCTTGCCGCTGATCAGGCGCGCGGCCACGTAGTCGAGGTCGCCGTCGGGCTCGGTCGCGGAGACGGCCAGTCCCCGGGCGTCCCGGGGACTGGCCGTCGGGTCGGTGCTCAGTGCGTACCGTCCGAGTTGTTCGAGCTGGTCGAGGTGGTGCCGCCGACCGTCGCCTGGGCGCCGTCGGCCTGGGCCTGCACCTTGAGCGCCTCCTTCTCGGCCGGCGTGAGCACCGGCGGCTCGGTGGAGGGCTGGCGCTTGCCGAAGCCGTTGTACGGCGCCATCGGCGGCCGCTTGGCCACCCGGGCGCAGATCCGGGCCATGTCGGCGGTGGAGAGGGTCTCCTTCTCCATCAGCTCCAGCACGATGTTGTCCAGGACGTCCCGGTATTCCACCAGGATCTCCCATGCCTCGTCGTGGGCCAGCTCGATCAGCGCCCGCATCTCGCCGTCGATCTCGGCGGCGACGGCGTCGGAGTAGTCCCGCTCGTGGCCCATGTTGCGGCCGAGGAACGGCTCGTCGCCGCTGGTGCCGTACTTGATCGCGCCGAGCTTGGAGCTCATGCCGTACTGCGTGATCATCGCGCGGGCCAGCTGGGTGGCCTTCTCGATGTCGTTGCCGGCGCCGGTGGTCGGCTCGTGGAAGACCAACTCCTCGGCGGCCCGGCCACCCAGCGCGTACGCCAGGGTGTCGACCATCTCGGCGCGGGTCTGGGTGTACTTGTCCTCGGTGGGCAGCACCAGGGTGTGGCCCAGCGACCGGCCGCGGGACAGGATCGTCACCTTGTGCACCGGCGCGGCGTGCGGCAGCGCCCAGGCGACCAGCGCGTGCCCACCCTCGTGGTACGCGGTGATCTTCTTCTCCTGGTCGCTCATCACCCGGGTCCGGCGCTGCGGACCGGCGATCACCCGGTCGATCGACTCCTCCAGGGAGTCGTTGGTGATCGCCCGCTGGTCCTTGCGGGCCGTGAGCAGCGCGGCCTCGTTGATGACGTTGGCCAGGTCGGCGCCGCTGAAGCCCGGGGTGCGCCGGGCCACCGAGTCGAGGTCGACGTCGGGGGTGAACGGCTTGCCCTTGGCGTGCACCCGCAGGATCGCCTTGCGGCCCTCCATGTCGGGGGCGTCCACCGGGATCTGCCGGTCGAAGCGGCCCGGGCGCAGCAGCGCCGGGTCGAGGATGTCCGGCCGGTTGGTGGCGGCGATCAGGATGACCCCGCCCTTGGTGTCGAAGCCGTCCATCTCGACGAGTAGCTGGTTGAGGGTCTGCTCGCGCTCGTCGTGGCCGCCGCCCATGCCGGCGCCGCGGTGCCGGCCGACGGCGTCGATCTCGTCGACGAAGACGATCGCCGGGGCGTTCGCCTTGGCCTGCTCGAAGAGGTCGCGGACCCGGCTCGCGCCGACACCGACGAACATCTCGACGAAGTCGGAGCCGGAGATCGAGTAGAACGGCACCCCGGCCTCGCCGGCGACGGCGCGGGCCAGCAGCGTCTTACCGGTGCCGGGCGGGCCGAAGAGCAGCACGCCCTTCGGGATCTTGGCGCCCAGGGCCTGGTACTTCGCCGGGTTCTGCAGGAAGTCCTTGATCTCGTGCAGCTCCTCGACGGCCTCCTCGGCGCCGGCCACGTCCGCGAACGTGGTCTTCGGCGTGTCCTTGGTGATCATCTTCGCCTTGGACTTGCCGAAGTTGAGCACCCGGGAGCCGCCGCCCTGCATCTGCGACATGAAGAAGAGCAGCAGGAGCACCAGCAGGGCGATCGGGAGCAGGTTGACCAGCAGGCTCACCCAGATGCTGTCGGACGACACCTTGGCGTCGGCCGGGCCGGTGACCCGGTTGTTGGCCTTGGCCTCGAGGACCTCGTTCCAGACCTCGTCGCCGACCTCGTAGGGGAACTGCGCCTCGATCCGGTCGGTGGTGGTGTCACCGAACTTGGCCTTGTCCTTCAGGTCGAGCTGGAGCGTCTGCTCCTTGTCCTGGAAGACGACCTTCTCGATGCCGCCCTTGTTGAGCTGGTCGAGCGCGATGGACGTGTCCACCCGGTGGTAGCTGGGACCAGCGGTGAACAGTTGACTGAGCACAACGGCGCCGAGGATGACCAGGATGATCCAGACCACCGGTCGGCGGAAGAAACGCGTACGTTCCATGCTGTTGTCGAGCGCCGAGGCGCCCGCATCCTCCTGATCGACGTCCTGTCCGTCTGATGGTGTCGCCGCCTGCGGCGGCGGCCGGAGCCGCCGTGCGGGCCGACTCGACCCCGAGGCGCGAAGTTTGCCGCGCCGCGGTCATTCGACGGTACACCGTGTGCGCGAGGAGTGAGCTTGCGAGCCCCGCAGTCGCGCACGAACGGAACATCGTGCGCGCGCGGAGCGAGCTCGCGAGCCCAGCAGCTGCGCGTCGGGCGAACCGGGTCCAGCCGACGTGACGGGAGCTCCGCGCCCGGCCGCCCGACCGCCCGTTCCAGCGGTTCGAGGGGCCGGGCGTGGATGATGCCTCCACGCCACCGACCTATACCGTAGTCCGCCTGGCTGAGAGCCCGCTGAACGTCCGCTCGATGGACGCCGATGCGAGAGAGGCTCAGGCCCGGGCGTAGACCTCGGGCTTGAGCACGCCGACGTACGGCAGCTCGCGGTAGCGCTCGTCGAAGTCGAGGCCGTAGCCGACGACGAACTCGGTGGGGATGTCGAAGCCGACGTACTTCACCGGCACCGGCACCTTGACCGCGTCCGGCTTGCGGAACAGCGCGACGACCTCGACGCTGGCCGCCGAGCGGGATTCCAGGTAGCGCAGCAGCCAGGAGAGGGTCAGGCCGGAGTCGACGATGTCCTCGACGACGACCACGTGCCGGCCGGCGATGTCCCGGTCCAGGTCCTTGAGGATGCGGACCACGCCGGAGGAGGTGGTGCCCTGGCCGTAGGAGGAGATGGCCATGAAGTCCAGCTCGGCGGGCGGCCCGTTGCGGCCCAGCGCCCGGGCGAAGTCGGCCATGAACATCACCGCGCCCTTGAGCACGCAGACCAGCAGAAGCCCGTCATCGACGTCGGCGTAGTCCGCCGAGACCTGCTTGGCGAGTTCCGCGGTCTTCTCGCGGATCTGCGCCTCGGAGATGATCACGTGGTCGATGTCGGCGTCGTACCAGGAGCCGTCAGCCATGGCTCCTAGCCTGCCGTACGCCGGATGGCCTCCGTCGGCGGGGCCGCCCCTTTTGGAGCGGTCCCGCACGGGATGAATTACGCGAAGGTCACCAATCACCTCAGCAGGCACGCGACCGCCAGCGGCGGCCGTCGTCGGTCGGCTTCCAGTCGGCCGAGTCCCGGCTGTCGGCGGTGAGGCCGGCGGCCGAGGCCACGGCGAGGAGGAGGAAGAAGAAGAGGAAGAACAGGAACTCCATGGCGGCGCTCGCTTTCGCACGATTGCTGTCGGTTTCGCCGCCGGTGCGCACCGGACTGCACCCAGTCTGCGCCGAGCACGACAGGCCGGACAGTGGCAGGAATGCCACTCCCCCTCGATTTCCTGCCACTCGTTCGGTTACCCTCGTCACATGCTCAGCTCGGTCGCCGTCCTCGCCCTGGACCGGGTCGCCCCGTTCGAGCTCGGCGTCCTCGCCGAGGTCTTCGGCACCGACCGCACCGCCGACGGGTTCCCCGGCTACCGGTTCCACGTGTGCAGCCCCGACGGCGGGCCGGTCCGCACCACGTCGGGCTTCCAGCTGACCCCGCACGCGGACCTCGGGCCGGCGGAGGACGCGGACCTGGTCGCCGTGCCGGCCCACGAGCACGGCTCCACGGTGCCGGCCCCGGTGCTCGACACGCTGCGCCGGGCCGCCGACCGCGGGGCGTACGTGTTCAGCGTCTGCTCCGGAGCGTTCGTGCTGGGCGAGGCCGGCCTGCTCGACGGCCGGGAGTGCACCACCCACTGGCGGTACGTCGACGAACTGCAACGCCGCCACCCGACGGCGAAGGTCCGGTGCAACTCGCTCTACGTGCAGGACGACCGCCTCATCACCAGCGCCGGCACGGCGGCCGGCATCGACGCCTGCCTGCACCTGGTCCGCCAGGAGCACGGCTCGGCGACGGCCACCCGGCTGGCCCGCCGGATGGTGGTCCCCCCGCACCGCGACGGCGGGCAGTCCCAGTACGTCGAGGCCCCCATTCCGAGGACCCCCGAGGCGCCCACCCTGGAGCCGGTGCTGGAGTGGCTGATGGGACACCTGGACCGGCCGGTGACCGTGGACGAGCTGGCCGCCCGGGCCGGGATGGCCCCGCGCACGTTCGCCCGGCGGTTCCGGGCCGAGACGGGCACCACGCCGCACGACTGGCTGACCAACCAGCGGGTGCTGCTGGCCCGCCGGCTGCTGGAGGAGACCCGGCTGAGCGTGGAGGCGGTCGCCGACCGGGCCGGCTTCGGCGACGCGGCGGCGCTGCGGCACCACTTCACCCGCCGCGTCGGCGCCACGCCGCAGAACTACCGGGTCACCTTCCGCGACCGGGTCGGGGTCTGAGCCGCCCTTCCCCCGGGTCCAGCCGCCGCCCGGGCCCGCGCACCGGCCGCCGTCGGCTGACCGGACGCGGTCACCAGCCGCCCATCGCGCCGTCCACCCGGGACTCCGAGCCGGCGACGTAGCCGCCGTCCGGCAGCCGCCAGATCGCCTGCCCGTACCCGAAGACCGCCGGCTCGTCGGCGACGGCGATCTCGTGGCCCCGGACCCGCAGCTCGGCGACCGCCGCTCGGCCCTCGGCGGTGCCGACCAGCTCCGGCTCGACCAGCACCGACCGCCCGGCGTGCCAGTACCAGCGCGGCGCGTCGAGCGCCGCCTGCGGGTCGAGCCCGCCGTCGAGGGTCGCCGACACGAGCTGCACGTGCCCCTGCGGCTGCATGTGGCCGCCCATCACCCCGAACGGCCCCACCGGCCGCCCGTCCCGGGTCAGGAAGCCCGGGGTGATCGTGTGGAACGGCCGCTTCCCCGGCCCCACCGCGTTCGGGTGCGCGGAATCCAGGCGGAACCCGAGCCCCCGGTTCTGCAGGGCGAAGCCGTGCCCGGGCAGCACCACGTGCGAGCCGAAGGCCAGGTAGGTCGACTGGATCAGGCTGACCATCATGCCGCCGGCGTCGGCGGCGCAGAGGTAGACGGTGCCGCCGCGCTCCGGGTCGCCCGCGGTCGGCTCCCCGGCCCGCTCGGTGATCAGCGCCCGGCGGGACGCCGCGTAACCGGGGGAGAGCAGCGCCCGCGTCGGCACGGGCACCCGCTCCGGGTCGGCGATGTGGGCGTGCGCGTCGGCGAAGCCGAGCTTCACCGCCTCGATCTGCCGGTGCAGCCGCTCGGCGAGGGGCAGCGCGGCGAGGTCCGCCCCGTCCAGGATGTGCAACGCCAGCAGCGCGGCCAGGCCCTGCCCGTTCGGCGGCAGCTCCCAGACCTCGTGCCCCCGGTAGCGGGCGGCCACCGGGGCCACCCAGGTCGACCGGTGCCGGGCCAGGTCGTCACCGGTGAGGAGACCTCCGGTGCGGGCCGCGTGGGCGTCGAGCGCCTCGGCGATGCCGCCGGAGTAGAAGTCCTCCGCCCCGGTGGCGGCGATCCGCCGCAGGGTCTCCGCCGCGTCGGGGTTGCGCCAGCGCTCGCCGGGCCGGGGCGCCCGGCCGCCGGGCGCGAACACCCGGCCGAACTCGGCGTACTCCGGCCCGGTCAGGCCGACGTGCGCGGCGAGCGCGCGGGACCAGGTCGCCGCCACGCCCGTGGAGACCGGGTGGCCGTGCTCGGCGTAGCCGATGGCGTCGGCGAAGAGCTCGGCGAAGGGCAGCGAGCCGAACTGGTCGTGCAGGTCCCGCCAGCCCGCCGGCGCGCCGGGCACGGTCACCGGCAGCCAGCCCCGGGCGGGCATCGCCGGCCCCGCCGACTGGGCGCCGCCGAGCGCCTCGACCGGGGTCGCGCCACGCCCGCCGGTCGCGGCGAGCACCAGCTCGCGGGTCAGCGCCGCCGGGGACCGGCCGGAGGCGTTGAGGCCGTGCAGCCGCTCACCGTCCCAGACGATCGCGAAGAGGTCGCCGCCGATGTCGTTGGACGGGGGCTGCACCACGGTGAGGGTGATCGCGGTGGCCAGCGCGGCGTCGACGGCGTTGCCGCCGCGCCGCAGCACCGCCAGGCCGGCCACCGCGGCCAGCGGCTGGCTCGTCGCCACCGCGCCGTGCGGCGCGAAGAGCGGCTGTCGGGGGTACGCCATGCGCCATGTCTACCGCCTCCCGGCGGCTCCCCGCGCCCCCGCGAACGGCGTCGCCGCCCGCCACGTCCCCTCCCGCCCTGCGGTGACAGACCCCGTCAGCGGGGGACGGCGGGGGTGAGCCGGCCGTCGCGGCGGACCACCCGCAGCCCGCCCGGCAGGTACGCCGCCCCCTGCCCCCGCCAGCCGGTGACCAGCGTGTCCAGCGCGGTCACGTGCCGGTACGACAGGGCGGTGGGCGGGGCGCCCAGCTCCCGGGCCCAGGCGTGCAGCACCCGGCCGCGTACCGCCGGCGAGAGGGCGGCCAGGGCACCCACCGAGAGCCCTCCCTCGGGGTGGCGGACGTCGGCCAGCGCGGCGACGGCCAGCTCGTCGAGGACGGCGTTGTCCGCCGCCACCAGCCGGGCCGTCCGGGCCAGGTTGTCCAGCACCCCCGGCCCGAGCGCGCGGACCAGGGCGGGCAGCACGTCGGCCCGCACCCGGGCGCGGGCGTACGAGGGGTCGGCGTTGTGCGGGTCCTCCCACGGGCTCAGCCCGAGCACCGCGCACGCCTTGCGGGTCTGTTCCCGGCCGACCTCCAGCAGCGGGCGCAGCAGGGGCACCCCGTCGAGGTCCCGCCGGGCTGGCATCCCGGCCAGGCCGCGCGGGCCGGCGCCGCGGGCGAGCGCGAGCAGCACCGTCTCCGCCTGGTCGTCGCGGGTGTGCCCGGTGAGCAGCGCCGCCGCCCCGTACCGGCCGGCCACCTCGGCGAGCGCCCGGTAGCGGGCCTCGCGGGCGGCCGCCTCGGGCCCGCCCGGTCGCCCGGCGACGTCGACCCGCACCGACTCGACCGGTGCCAGGCCGATCTCGTGGGCCCACGCCGCCACCGCCGCGGCCCGCTGCGCCGAGCCCTCCTGGAGGCCGTGGTCGACCGTCACCAGGCCGGCGGCGCGACCCAGCCGGGGCGCCACGAACGCGGTCGCGGCGGCCAGCGCGAGCGAGTCCGCCCCGCCCGAGCAGGCGACCAGCACCGGGCCCCCGGGCGGCAGGTCGGCCAGCGCGCGGCGGACCGCCACCCGGATCGCCGCCACCGGCGGGGCGAGCGCGGCCACGGCGTACGGTCAGCCCGTGGCCTGGACCGGGCCGACCGGCCCGTGTACCCGGGCCACCCAGGCGTCCGGGTCGCCGAGTTCCTCCAGCCGGGGCAGGGTGAGCGGCGAACCGAAGATCTTGTTGAAGCCGTCCATGCCGACCCGGTCGACCACCCCGTGCACGAACTTGCGGCCCTCGGCGTACTGGCGCATCTTGACCTCCACGCCGAGCAGCCGGCGGATGGCCTTCTCCAGCGGGTTGCCGGCCTCCCGGCGCCGGTTGAAGCCCGCCCGGATCCGCTCGACGCTCGGGATCACCTCCGGGCCGACGCCGTCCATGACGAACTCGGCATGCCCCTCCAGCAGGGTCATCAGCGCGGTGAGCCGGTCCAGCACGGCCCGCTGCGCCGGGGTCTGCACGATGTCCAGCACGCTGGTGCGGCTCTCCGGGTCCTTCACCGCGTCGGAGAGGGTGGCCACGCCCCGGCGCAGCCGCTCCAGCAGGTGCTCGCCGCCGCTCGACGACGCGTCCACGAAGGCTTGCACCTCGCTGAGGAAGTACGCCCGCATCCAGGGCACGGCGGTGAACTGGGTCCGGTGGGTCACCTCGTGCAGGCAGACCCAGAGCCGGAAGTCGCGGGGATCGGCCTCCAGCTTCCGCTCCACCTCGACGATGTTCGGCGCGACCAGCAGCAACTGTCCGGGGTCGGCGGAGAAGACCTCGTACTGGCCGAGGACCCGGCCGGAGAGGTACGCCAGCACGGTGCCGGCCTGCACGCCGGTCAGCCGGGAGCCGATCGCCTCGGTCAGCGGGCCGGGCTGCTTGTCCTTCGTGAGCCGGCCGACCAGCGGCGTGATCACCTCGCGCAGCCCGGCGATGTTGGCGGCCGCCCAGTCCCGGCGGTCCACCACCCGCACCGGCGGGTGCGACACCTGCGAGCGCAGCCCCGTGTAGTCCGCGACGTGCCCCGCCGCCTCGTCGGTCAACCGCCGCAGGTCACCGACCACGTCGGTGGCCTCGGCGTACGACACCCGGGGGCCCGACTTGCCCAGTGCCCCCGCGGTCGCGGCGGCCAGATCCCAGTCCACGAACTGCGCCATGCACCCACCGTACCCGCGCCGGGACACCCCGGCCCGGGCTCGCGTCGGCGTGATCGACGCCGGCCGCGCCCTGCCCTGTCCCGTCAGCGGCAGCCGCAGCCGGCCAGGGCGGCGCCGATCCGGTCCAGCGCCACCCGGGCGGCCTCCTGGCCGTCCGGCGGCACCTCGTCGGTGAGCACCGCGAACGTGAGCAGCCGCCCGTCGGCGGTGCTGACCACGCCGGCGATCGCGTGCACCCTGGTCAGGGTGCCGGTCTTGGCCCGGACCACCCCGGCGCCGGCCTTCGTCGCCGCCGTGCCGTACCGGTCGGCGAGGGTGCCCGACCAGTCGGCCACGGGCAGGCCGCCGAAGATCGCGGCCAGTTCGGGGCGGCTGCCGTCGCCGGCGAGCGTGATCAGGTCGGTGAGCAGCGAGGGGCTGATCCGGTTGCTGCGCGACAGCCCGCTGCCGTCGGCGAGGGACAGCTCGTCGGCCGGCAGGCCCAGCTCCCCCGCCACGGCGTCCATCGCCGCGCCGGCGCCCTCGAAGGAGGCGGGCTCGTTGCGGGCCAGCGCGACCTGGCGGGCCAGTGCCTCGGCGATGATGTTGTCGCTGTCGCTGATCATGATGTCGACCAGCCGGACCATCGGCAGCGACTCCACCTTGCCCAGCTCGGTGCCGGGCCCGGGCGTGCCGGTCGCGGCGCCGCCGTCCGCCGCGGGTGCGGTGCCGCGCTTCACCGTGTCGGCCGGCACGCCGAGCAGCCGGGCGAAGGCCCGGCCGGCCGCGAGGTCGGGCTGCGCCACCCGCTCGGCCCAGTGGTTGCCGGCCGCGTCGTCCTTCTTGGCGCGCGGGACGTCGCCGCGGGCGCCGTCGGTCATCAGCGCGGTGATCGCGCCGCCGTAGCCGCCGGTGGGGATGTCCTCGTCCCACCCCGGCTCGTAAACGGGGCCGGAGTAGAGCGACGAGTCGACCGTCACCTTCGTCGGCTCCGTGCCACCGAGCGCCGTGCGTACCTGGCCGGCGAGGTCGTCGAGGCGCGCCGCCCCGGGATAGAAACCCTTCTTGTCGACCGCCAGCGTGGGGTCGCCGCCGCCGACGAGCACCACCTCGCCGGGGTTCGGGCCGGCGACCGCCCGGGTCGGGATGCGGTACGCGGGGCCGCGGGCGGCGAGCACCGTCACCCCGGTCACCAGCTTGGTCACCGAGGCGGGCACGGTGCCGTCGTCCTCGCCCCGGCCGAAGAGCGGCTGGCCGGTGGCCACGTCGGCCACCGAGACGTTGACCCGGTCGCCGAGCGCGGACACGCCCACCAGCGGGGCGAGCGCGGCGCGTACCGCCTCGGGGGTGGGCATCGGGGCGTTCGCGTCCGCGCCGGACAGCACCGCCACGGGCGCCGGCTCCGCCGCCTGCGCGGCCCTCCGCTCGGCCGGCTCGTCGCCCAGCCAGTCGGCGACGGGGCCCGGTCGGACCACGGCGATCCCGACGGCGGCGAGCACGAGCACGAGCACCACGGCCAGGGCGACGGGCAGGACCCGGCGGCGCGCCGGGCCGGGCTCCGGGGGCGCGGCCGGGGGCGGGGCGCCCGGGCCGGGCGGTCCGCCGGCGGGGCGGGTCGCGGCGACGGCCCAGAGGTCGGTCGGCCCGGGCGGGGGCGGCTGGTCGTACGCAGCCGGGCCGGCGTCGCCGGGGGACCCGGGCGTGCGGGGAAGGTGGGCGTCGGGCACCGGAAACCGCCCGGTGGCCCCGCCGGAAGCAGATCGGCCGGTCCCCCGTCCAGCACCGCCCTCCGGGCGGTAGTGTGAATCTTCCCTCCCCACGACCCCCTCCTCCCCCCGCGAAATCTGCTTGGGTGACACTACTTCGGTCCGAACACTATGCGGCGGCCGGAGCCGGCGGGTGGGCATTCACCCGACGGGAGCGGCGTGCCGCTGGTTTCCGTTAGCCAGCGTGGGCAACGAGGGAGCGTGCAGATGGATTTCGACGTGACGGTTGAGATCCCGAAGGGTCACCGCAACAAGTACGAGGTCGACCACGCGACCGGCCGGATCCGGCTGGACCGCACGCTCTTCACCTCCACGCAGTACCCGGCGGACTACGGCTTCATCGAGGGCACCCTGGGCGAGGACGGCGACCCGCTGGACGCGCTCGTGCTGGTGCCCGAGCCCACCTTCCCGGGCTGCCTGATCCGGTGCCGCACCATCGGCATGTTCCGGATGACGGACGAGAAGGGCGGCGACGACAAGGTCCTCTGCGTCCCCTACGAGGACCCGCGCCAGGAGCACCTGCGCGACATCCACCACCTCGGCGAGTTCGACCGGCTGGAGATCCAGCACTTCTTCGAGGTCTACAAGGACCTCGAGCCGGGCAAGTCGGTCGAGGGCGCCACCTGGGTCGGCCGGCAGGAGGCCGAGGCGGAGATTGCGGCGTCGTACCGGCGCGCCAAGGAGGCCGAGGAGCGCGGCGAGTCCACGCACTGACCCGCACCGACGTCGAACGGGCCCGGGGGCCGCTCAGCCGAGCAGCCCCCGGGCCCGTTCGTACAGGTCGAGCACCGCGCAGGCGACCGGCACCACGGAGACCACCAGAGCGGTGTCGGCCAGGTCGGCGACCCGACCGACGTACGGGGAGACCGGGCGGCGGGCGTACGTGGTGCCGGCGGCCACCGCCAGCAGGGCCAGCGCCAGCCCGCCGACGACCAGCGCGAGCCGACCGGCCGGACCGGAGCGCTCGGCGAGGACGGCGCCCAGCACGGCGTACCCGGCGAGGCCGGCGACCACGGTCGGCACCCGGTGGCGCAGCGCCACGAACAGCCGGGAGCGGAGCAGCAGCACGGTCGCGGCGACCGCCACCAGCAGCCGGCCGGCGAGCCCGCCGGAGAGGCCGAGGACCAGCGCGGCGGCCACCGCCAGCACGGCGTGCCCGAGCAGCATCCCGGTGAGCATCTCCTCGGTGCGGGCGACCGCCGCGTAGACCCGGTCCCGGTCGGGCAGGTCCCGGGCCCGGTCGGCGTCGCCCGGCTCGCCGGTCGGCAGGGTGATCGGGGGCAGCGGCACCTTGCCGAGCCGGATGGCCAGCAGCGGGACCGCCCCCACGGCGAAGACCAGCACGCAGAGCAGGACCGCCGCCGTCCCGGCCGGGCTGAGCAGCAGGCCGCCGAGCGCCGCCAGCGCGCCGGCGGACCCGGCGGTGGCGCCGGCCACGAAGACCCGGAGCCGGGTGGCGATGCCGACCAGCCCGAGCACCGACACCAGCAGCAGCGCCACCGAGCCGGCCAGCAGCTCGGGCGCCCCGAGCCAGCGCAGGCCGGCGACCGGGCCGACCTGGTCGCCGGAGCTGACCGCCAGGGCGCCCGCGAGGGCCGCGTACGGCAGGGCGTAGCCGCCGAGGGTCGCGCCGGTCGAGGCGTCGCCGTGGGCGCGGGACGCCACCACCCCGGCGAGGGTGAGCAGCAGCGCCACCACGGCGGCGGCCGGCCAGCCGGCCCGGTGCCCGGGCCCGCCGGCCGCCAGGGCGAGCAGCCCGACGGCCAGCGGCACGGCCGCCCCGGCCAGGGCGGCGGCCCGGGTGGCGGCGGGCGACCACGCGCCGCCGCGCCGCCGGGCCCCGTCGGCGATCGCCTCGACCACGTCGTCGTACTCCAGCTCGGGCCACTGCGCGCGGGCCGGCACGAGGTGCAGCACCTCCCCGTCGCGGACGCCCTGCGGCAGCAGCGCCTGCGCGGTGGCCAGCACCGCGCCGTCGGTGCGCCGCAGCACCCAGCCGCCGTGCCGCTCGCCGTCGTCGGCGAGGCCCTCGCCGGCGTGCCGCAGCACCTCGGGCAGCAGCTCGGCCAGGGGCACCTGCTCGGGCAGCGCGACGTCGACCCGCCGCTGGGGGGCGCTGATGGTGACCCGGGCCAGCCCGATCGTCATCGACTGATCTCCATATCGCGCGGGGTTGGTGGCTGCGCGGACGACAGGACTTTACCTACCATGAGCCAGGCTCGGGTTACCGAGCGCTGTCAGGAGGGTCGAGTGTCCACTGTCGTCATCAAGCGGCCGCCCCGGCGCCCGGCGCCGGAGATCCCGGTCGGCGAGCTGCCGGTGGACGCGCCCCCGGAGATCCCCGCCGTCGCCGGCGGGCGCTGGCAGCAGCTGCTCATGGTGCTGCCGATGCTCGGCGGCACGGTGGCGATGGCGATGATGTTCGGCCGCGGCGGCGGCGCCTACTCGTACGTGGTCGGCGGGATGTTCGGGCTCTCCTCGCTGGCCATGCTGGTGACCTCGTGGGGCAGCGCCTCGGGCACCCCGAAGAAGTCCGAGATGATGGCCGCCCGGCGGGACTACCTGCGGCACCTGACGGCGCTGCGCCGCCGGGTCCGGCACACCGCCGGGCAGCAGCGCGCCGGGCTCTACTACCGGCACCCGGATCCCGGCCGGCTCTGGTCGACGGTCGACAGCCACCGGGTCTGGGAGCGGCGCCCCACCGATCCCGACTTCGCGGTGGTCCGGGTCGCCGTCGGCCCGCAGACCCTGGCGACCCCGCTGGTCCCCCCGGTCACCCGCCCGCTGGAGGAACTGGAGCCGATGACGGCGGGCGCGCTGCGCCGGTTCCTGGACGCGTACTCCGTGGTGCCCGACCTGCCGGTGGCGCTCTCGCTGCGCAGCTTCGCCCGGGTCTTCGTCCGGGACGCCACCGGCGGTCCGGGCGACGGGTCGGCCGGCCAGGCGCTGGCCCGGGCGATGCTCGCCCAGCTCGCGGTCTTCCACGCCCCGGACGAGCTGCTCGTCGCGGTCTGCGCCGGGCCGGAGCGGCGGGCCGCCTGGGAGTGGGTCAAATGGCTGCCGCACGCCCACCACCCCACCCGCACCGACGCCCTCGGCCCGGTGCGGCTGGTCACCAGCGCGGCGGCCGAGCTGGAACGGCTGCTCGACGAGGTGCTGGCCAGCCGGTCCCGGTTCAGTCCGGCCGGGCCCGCCACCGACGGCCCGCACGTGGTGGTGGTGCTCGACGGGGGCGACCTGACCGGCGCCACCGACCTGACCGGGGACGGCGGCATCGACGCGGTGACGGTGATCGACCTGGACACCCCGCCGCCGCGCCTGCTGGACCGGTTCGCGCTGCTGCTGGAGCTGCGCCACGGCCGGCTGCACTCCCACTCCGCCGAGGGGCACGCCGAGGTGGGCACGGCGGACCGGCTCGACCCGGTCGACGCCGAGGCGATCGCCCGGCGGCTGGCCCCGCTGCGGCTGGCCACCGCCGTACGCGGCCCGGACGCCCCGCCGGGCGCCGAGCCGGGCCTGCCCGAGCTGCTCGGTCTCGGCGACCCGGCGGGCTTCACCGCCGAGCAGGGCTGGGCGCCCCGCTCCGCCCGGGAGCGGCTGCGGGTGCCGATCGGGGTGGGCGCCGACGGCGGCGCCATCGAGCTGGACCTCAAGGAGTCGGCGCAGGACGGGATGGGGCCGCACGGCCTGCTGATCGGGGCGACCGGCTCCGGCAAGTCGGAGCTGCTGCGCACGCTGGTGCTCGGGCTGGCCGCCACGCACAGCTCGGAGCAGCTCAACTTCGTGCTGATCGACTTCAAGGGCGGCGCCACGTTCGCCTCCTTTGACCGGCTCCCGCACACCGCCGCGGTGATCACCAACCTGGCCGACGCGCTCCCGCTGGTCGACCGGATGGTCGACGCGATCAACGGCGAGCTGGTCCGCCGCCAGGAGCTGCTGCGCCGGGCCGGCAACTTCGCCAGCCTGCGCGACTACGAACGCGCCCGCGCCGCCGGCACCCCGCTCGCCCCGTTGCCGTCGCTGCTGCTGATCTGCGACGAGTTCTCCGAGCTGCTCTCGGCTAAGCCCGACTTCATCGACCTCTTCGTGCAGATCGGCCGGCTGGGCCGGTCGCTCGGCGTACACCTGCTGCTGGCCTCGCAGCGGCTGGAGGAGGGGCGGCTGCGCGGGCTGGACACCCACCTGTCGTACCGGATCGGGCTGCGGACCTTCTCCGCGCTGGAGTCCCGGACGGTGCTCGGCGTGCCGGACGCGCACGAGCTGCCCCGCTCCCCTGGGCACGGTTACCTGCGCTTCGGCACCGAGCCGCTGGTGCGGTTCAAGGCCGCGTACGTCTCCGGGGCGCTCCGCCGACGCGGCGCGGCACCGGGCGCGGGCGGCGCGGGAGCCCCGCGCCTGCTCGCCTTCTCCACGCACCTCGTGCCGAAGCCGGAGCCGGTCGGGCCGCCCGCGCTGCCCGCCTCGGCCGACGAGGGCGACACCGGGAGCCTGCTGGAGCTGATGGTCGACCGGCTGGCCGGCCAGGGCCCGCCCGCGCACCAGGTCTGGCTGCCCCCGCTCGGGCGGGCGCCGGCGCTGGACGAGCTGCTCGGGCCGGTCGCCGCCGACCCGGCGCGCGGGCTCGCCTTCGGCAACCCGGAGCTGCACGGCGCGTTGCAGGTGCCGGTGGCGGTGGTCGACAAGCCCTTCGAGCAGCGCCGCGACCTGCTCTGGTTGGCGCTGGAGGGCGCCGCCGGGCACGTCGCGGTCGTCGGCGGGCCGCAGAGCGGCAAGTCGACGGCGCTGCGCACGCTGATCTGCGCGCTGGCGCTCACCCACACCCCGGCCGAGGTGCAGGTCTACTGCCTCGACTTCGGCGGCGGCGGGCTGGCCGCGCTGCGCGACCTGCCGCACGTCGGAGGCGTCACCGGCCGCGCCGACCCGACGGCCGTCCGGCGTACGGTCGGCGAGATCGCCACCCTGCTGGTCGACCGGGAACGCCGCTTCGCCGAGCTGGGCGTGGAGTCGATGGCCGCCTGGCGACAGCGGCGGGCCGCGGCGGCCGGCACCGGCCAGCCGGGCGCCGACCCGTTCGGCGACGTGTTCCTGGTGGTGGACGGCTGGACCACCCTGCGCGGCGAGTACGACGACCTGGAGCCGCTCGTCACCGACCTGGCCACCCGCGGCCTGTCGTACGGGGTGCACGTGGTGGCGACGGCGGTGCGCTGGCTGGACTTCCGGCCGGCGATCCGGGACCTCTTCGGTTCCCGGCTGGAGCTGCGCCTCGGCGACCCGTCCGACTCGCTGGTGGCCCGCCGGGCGGCGACGAACGTGCCGGAGAAGACCCCCGGCCGGGGCGTCACCGCGGAGAGCCTGCACTTCCTCACCGCGCTGCCGCAGCTGGCCGCCTCCGGCGGGGACACCACCGATCTCGTCAAGCAGGTCGCCGGGAGCTGGACGGGGCCGGCCGCGCCCCCGGTGCGGCTGCTGCCGCCGGTGCTCCCGTACGCCGAGCTGGACCTGGCCTCGACCACCGGCCTGCGCATCCCCGTCGGGATTGCCGAGGCGGACCTGCGCCCGGTGGTGCTGGACTTCGCCACCGAGCCGCACTTCGTGGTCTTCGGCGACGCCGAGTGCGGCAAGTCGTCGTTCCTGCGCGCGCTGGCCACCTCGATCATCACCCGGTTCACCCCCGAGCAGGCCCGGGTGATCCTGGTCGACTACCGGCGCAGCCTGTCGGACCTCACCGAGGCGCCACACCTGATCGGGTACGGCTCCGCCGCGGCGCACACCACCGAGCTGATCGATTCGGCCGCCGGCTACATGCACGGCCGGGCTCCCGGGCCGGAGGTCACCCCCGCGCAACTGCGGGAGCGGTCGTGGTGGTCCGGGCCGGAGCTGTTCGTGCTCGTGGACGACTACGACCTCGTCGCCGGCGGGCCGGCCAACCCGCTGCGCGCGCTGGAGGAGCACCTGCCGCACGCCCGGGACGTGGGGCTGCACCTGGTGCTCGTCCGGCGCTCCGGCGGCGCCGGCCGGGCCCAGTACGAGCCGATCGTGCAGCGCCTCCGCGAGCTGTCCACGGCCGGGCTGGTGATGGCGGGCAGCCCGGACGAGGGGGCCCTGGTCGGCCCGGTCCGGCCCGGTCCGCTGCCCCCGGGACGCGGCCGGCTCGTCACCCGGCGCGAGGGCGTACGGCTGGTCCAGCTGGCGTATCTGCCGTCGCCGTGACGGGTGTCCCCGGATCGCCCCGCAAGGCCGCGGGGAACCGGTAATCTCCGATCGTCATGTTTGCGTCTGGGATGAACGGCTTGAGGATGTGACCACGGTGCGGCACAGCTGTCCGCCGGCGGGCCGGCGGATCGCCGGACGCGCGTTGCTCGGGGTGGCGGCCGCCGTCGCCTCGGTTGCCGGTCCGGTCGCCCCGGCCGACGCCGCCCCCCGACCGGTCGCCGCCGCCCAGCCGGCCGCCGCCGTCCCGGTGCCGCTCGCGCCCACGGACAGCCAGAGCCGCCCCGACCAGATCCGCGACGAGCAGTGGCAGCTCGACGCGTTGCAGGCGAAGGCGGCCTGGCGCAGCTCGACCGGGCGCGGGGTCACCGTCGCGGTGATCGACTCCGGGGTGGACGCCTCCCACCCCGACCTGGCCGGCCAGGTGCTGCCCGGCCTCGACCTGGTCGACCCCGGAGGCTCCGCCGACGAGCCCGACCCGGTCGGCCACGGCACGACCGTGGCCGGGCTGATCGCCGGGCGGAACGACGACAAGCGCGGCGCGGTGGGCCTCGCGCCGGACGCCCGGATCCTTCCGGTCCGCGTCCTCGACGCCGAGAACCGCTACGACGACGCGATGATCGTCGCCAAGGGTGTGCGCTGGGCCGTGGACAACGGCGCCCAGGTGATCAACCTGTCCCTCGGCGGCAGCGGCGACAGCGCCGCCCTGGCCGCCGCGATCGACTACGCCTTCGCCCGGGACGTGGTGGTGATCGCCTGCACCGGCAACGTGGCCGCCTCGTCCAGCTCAGAGGTCTGGTACCCGGCCCGGGAGCCCGGCGTGATCGCGGTCGCCGGGCTGGACCGCGACAGCGACGACCTCTGGTCCGGGTCGATCACCGGGCAGGCCACGGCGCTCGCCGCCCCGGCCACCGGCCTGGTCGGGGCCCGCCCCGGCGGCTACTGGCGCGTGCAGGGCACGAGCTTCGCGGCGCCGCTGGTCGCCGCCACCGCCGCGCTGGTGCGGGCCCGCTACCCGCAGCTGTCCGCCGGCGACGTGGTGAACCGGCTGCTGACCACCGCCCGCGACATCGGCCCGACCGGTCGGGACGACCGCTTCGGGTACGGCCTGGTCGACCCGGTCGCCGCGCTGGACGCCGAGGTGACCCCGGTGGGCCGCAACCCGCTCGACGACCAGTCCTCGCCAGGCGTCGTCGGGTTCGGTCCCGCGCCCGGCTCGGCGCAGGCCGACGTCTCCGGGGCCGGCAGCGACCAGCTCGGCTTCACGGTGCCGCGCGGGCAGACCCGCTGGGCGGCGCAGCCGGCGGGCACGCACGAGGAGGCCACGCCGGAGCGGCTCTGGACCGGGGCCGCCCTCTTCGTCGCCCTGCTCACCGGGGCGGCGCTGATGGTGCGCCGGTTCCGCCAGTGGACCCCGCTGGCCGCCCCGCGTCGCCCGGCCAGGGTGGAGCGCCGCCCGCCCGCGAGCTGAGCCGGCGGGCGAGTTGGCAGTCCGAGCCGGCGGGTTGGGGCGGCGGCCCCGAGCCGACGGTTTGGGGCGGCGACCGGGCCGACCGACCAGCACCCGCACGGCGAGGGCGATCCGACTGCCCGGTCCGCGTCTGACCGGCCCGTGTCCCGGGTAGAACAGATGCCATGAGCACGTTGGGCCCGCGTACCCTCGCCGCGCCGCCGCGACCCTCGTGGCGCAGCCGCCGCCTGCACCCGGACCACTCCCGCGGCCTGCGGCTCACCCTCGCCGTCGGGGCCGCGTTCCTGGTGGTGGTGCCGTTCACGCTGCTGGCGCTCCTGGTCCTGGGAGACTGGCCCCCGCTGCGCCGGCTGGACACGGCGGTGACCGACGCGCTGGCCGGCTACGCCGCCGACCACCCGGCGTGGGTACGCCTGATGTCCCTCTGGACCGACGTGTTCGCCCCGATGCCGCTGCGTGTCGGCGCACTGGTCCTGGTCCTCTGGCTGGTGGGGCGGGGGGCCCGGCAACTGGCGGTCTGGGTCGCCGTCACGATGACGGTGGGCGGCCTGCTCAGCCCACTGCTCAAGCTGCTCTTCGGCCGGTCGCGGCCCGACCTGCCCGACCCGGTGGCCCAGGCGCCCGGCCTGGCCTTCCCGTCGGGGCACGCGCTCAACGCCGCCCTGGCCGCCGGGGTGCTGCTGGTGGTGTTCCTCCCGCACGCCGGGCCGGTCGCCCGCCGGGTGGTGGTCGCGGCCGCGCTGCTGCTCGCCCTGGTGACCGGCTTCAGCCGGGTCGCCCTCGGCGTGCACTGGACCAGCGACGTGCTGGCCGGCTGGCTCCTCGGCGTGGCCGTGGTCGCCGCGACCGCCGCCGCCCTCACCGTCTGGCGGGCCACCCCGCCCGGCCGCCCGGCCCGACGCGGTCCGCGCCCGCCGGGCGCGGACCGCGCGGGACGGCCGGCAGAGCCCGGCCCAGCGGGCGCCGACCGCCGGGAACGGCCGTCAGGGCATGGGCCGGCGCGCGCCGGGCGCCCGGGACCGCCGTCGGAACCCGGGCCGGCGGGCGGTGCGGCACCGCGCTGACGGTTCTCCGCGCCGACGCCGACCGGAGACCACGCGACTGCCTCCCGTCGCCCCCGCGACCCGGCGGGCAGCGGTCAGGTGCACTCGCCGGTGCCGACGGCGCGGGTGCGCTCGGCGCCGGCCAGGGCGACCGGGCGGGCCTCGGCCGCGGTCACCGCGAACCCGGTGTTCGGGTCGTCGGCCGCCGCCGCGAAGATCACCCCGAGGACCAGCCCGTTCGACGAGACCAGCGGGCCGCCGGAGTTGCCGCTCTGCACGAGCGCCCGGATCGTGTAGATCTCCCGGGTCACGTCGCCGGCGGAGTAGATGTCCGGCCCGGTGATCCGGTCGACGTCCCGGACCCGCGCCGACTGGGCGTTG
This sequence comes from Micromonospora sp. NPDC047465, assembly GCF_040643125.1. Taxonomy (NCBI): domain Bacteria; kingdom Bacillati; phylum Actinomycetota; class Actinomycetes; order Micromonosporales; family Micromonosporaceae; genus Micromonospora; species Micromonospora sp. NPDC047465. The sequence goes on along the minus strand of NZ_JBEYTP010000011.1, from coordinate 107,732 downwards.
TACGGCCCGTCGAGCGGGAAGCCCAGCACGATGGCGTCCGCGCCGCTACCCGCGTTGCCGGCGGCGAAGCGCATCGAGGGGCCGGGCAGCCCGGGCACGTGCAGCACGGCCAGGTCCCGGTCGGGGTCGTAGACGACCACCTTGCTGTCGTACCGGTCGCCGTTCAGCTCGACGACCGTGGAGCGGGTGCCGGCGACGACGTGCGCGTTGGTCATGACCCGGTCGTCCGCGTAGACGAAGCCGGAGCCCTCGATGCGGCGCGAGCAGCTCGGGGCGGAGCCGAGCACCTTGACGACCGACCGCTGGCTGTTGACCACCACCTGCGACCCGGCGAGCGCCGGGTCGGGCGGGGACACCTGCCGGGCGCGGGTGGGCGCCAGGTCGCCGAAGACGTCGGGGAAGCCGTTGGTGTCGACGGTGTCCCGCAACGCCGTGGAGAGCTGCTGCGCCTGGTCCGGCAGGACCCGGTCCACCACGGTGAGCAGCGCGCTGTTGCGGACCGAGGAGGCCAGCCAGGGCAGCGACGACGAGCCCAGCGGCACCGCGACGAGCCAGGCGACCAGCAGCACGGCGAAGAGCGAGACGAACGCCCCGCCGACGTCGTCGGCCCGCCTGCCCACGTCGCTGGTGATCACCTTGCGCAGGTGGGAACCGACCCAGCCGGCGAGCGCCTGGCCGACCACCGCCAGCCCGAAGACCGCCACCAGGGAGATCAGTACGCGGGTGCCGCTGTCGACGAACTGCTGCGCCAGCAGCGGCCCGACCTGGAGACCCACCAGCGCGCCCAGGAAGAAGCCGCTGAACGACAGCACCCCGATGACGAAGCCCTGGCGGTATCCGCTGATCGCGAACACGAGCATGAGCAGCAGCAGTACGAGATCCACGGCGGACACGCGTCAAGCGTACGGGCACCCGGCCCGCGGAATGACCATCGCGTGCGGAAGGTGACCGTCCGTTCAGCGCACCGGAGTCTCGTCCACCGCGTCCGTGCCGGCCGAGGGCGCCGGGGTGGCCCCGGTCGGCGGCAGGTCGACGACCCGGTCGCGCGGCCACGGGCGGGCCCAGCCGCCCATCTCCAGCAGGGCGGCCAGGACCCCGGCGGTGAAGCCCCAGACGAGCATCCCGCGCGCCGAGAACGCCGGGCCGATCCAGCCGCTCGGGTGGCGTACGCGCATCCGGTTCTCCGGGTCGACCAGCTCGCTGACCGGCAGCCGGGCCACGTGCGCCACCTCGGCCGGCTCCCGGGGGTGCACCGGGTGCGGGGCGTGCCACCAGGCGAGCACGGGGGTGACCACGAAGTCGCTGACCGGGATCCAGAGCTTCGGCAGCTCCGCCAGGACGGTGACGCTGGCCGGGTCGAGGCCGACCTCCTCGTTGGCCTCGCGCAGCGCGGTCGCCAGGGCGTCCGCGTCCTCCGGGTCGGCCGCGCCGCCGGGGAAGGCCGGCTGGCCGGCGTGGTTGCGCAGGGTGGCCGCCCGCTGGAGGATCAGCACGTCCGGGCCGGCGCCGGGCTCCTCGCCGAGCAGCACCAGCACGGCGCTCTCCCGCCCGCCGGTCTCCGGGGTGGCCAGCCTGGTGAAGTCCTCGCTGCGCGCACTGCCGAGCCGGGCGAGCAGCGGGTCGAGCCAGCCCGGCGGCTGTCGGCTCACGCCGGCACCTCCGCGCCCCACCGCGCCCACCGGCGGCGCACGCCCGCACCTGCCCGCCTGCGGCTCACGCCGGCACCGTCAGGCCGAGGTGCTGCCGGACCAGTTCCGCCAGGCGGGCGTCGTCGAGCGTGCCGGAGGAGTCGACGTGCCGGACGTTGCCCTGCCCGTCGACGAAGACGGTCAGGGGGATGGCCTTGCGCCTCAGCTCCTGCTTCAGCCGCTCGCCCCGGTCGACCAGCACCGGGAAACGGATCCCGAAGTCCTCGCCGATGGCCTGGGCACCCTCGCGGCTGTCCCCGCTGTTCACCCCGATCACCCGGAGCTGGCCGGCGGCCCGGTCGCTGAGCCGCTGGAAGGCGGGCAGCTCGTCGCGGCAGGGCGGGCACCAGGACGCCCAGACGTTGACCACGGCCGGGCCGCGCAGCTCCCGGAGGGCGACCGGCGCGCCGCCGGTGAAGCAGTCCAGCGTCAGGCCGGGCAGCACCTGCCCCGCACCCCCGGACGCCGACGCCGGAGCGCCGGACGCGGGCGGGGTGCCGAGCGCCGAGCAGTCCTGGAACGGCGACGGCCGGTTCGCGGCGGCCTCCTGCCGGCCGGTCGGGCCGCTCTCCTTCTCGGTGCCGTTGCCGGCGGTGCACCCGCCCACGGCCAGCAGCACGGGCACGAGCAGGGCGGCGAGTCGGCGGTTCATCCGTTCACCCTGGTCCGCGACTGCGGGGCTCGCAACACCGGCTCACTCCTCGCGCTCATCGGTTCACCGTGGTTCGCGACTGCGGGGCTCGCAACACCGGCTCACTCCTCGCGCTCATCGGTTCACCGTGGTTCGCGACTGCGGGGCTCGCAACACCGGCTCACTCCTCG
>NZ_JBEYTP010000011.1:0-105123 GCF_040643125.1 Micromonospora sp. NPDC047465 | reverse complement strand
GCGCTCACGGTGCCTCCGCCACGACGGCCTGGACGGGCACCAGCTCCGGGTCGACCCCCGCGGCCACCGCCAGGTCCCGGGCGCGGGGGCCCTTGAGCAGCCGCGCGGCCGCCGCCGGCTCGGTCGGCCCGGTGCCGTACGACGGGCAGAGCTTCGCCAGCGTGCACGCGCCGCAGGCCGGCTTGCGGGCGTGGCAGACCCGCCGGCCGTGGAAGATCACCCGGTGCGACAGCATGGTCCAGTCCCGCCGGGGGAAGAGCGCCCCGATCGCGTGCTCGATCTTCACCGGGTCGGTCTCGGCGGTCAGCCGCCAGCGCTGCACCAGCCGCCCGAAGTGGGTGTCGACGGTGATCCCGGGCACACCGAAGGCGTTGCCGAGGATGACGTTGGCGGTCTTGCGGCCGACGCCGGGCAGCGTCACCAGGTCGACGAGCTTGCCGGGGACCCGACCGTCGTACCGCTCGACGAGGGCCTGGCCGAGCCTGATCAGGGAGTCGGTCTTGTTGCGGTAGAAGCCGGTGGGCCGGATCAGCTCCTCCATCTCCGTCCGGTCCGCCCCGGCGTAGTCGGCGGCGGTCGGGTAACGGGCGAAGAGCTTCGGGGTGACCTCGTTGACCTTCTTGTCCGTGCACTGCGCGGAGAGGATCGTCGCGACGGCCAGCTCCAGGGGGCTGGAGTGGTCGAGTTCACAGTGCGCGTCGGGGTGGGTCTCGGTCAGCGCCCGGCCGATCCGCCGGGCGCGGCGCGTACGCCCGAGGTCGGTCTCGGTGAAGCCGGAGGAGCTGGTGGTCACGCCGGCCAGCCTACGTCGCCGGTGTGACCGGACGCCGGGGCCACGCGCCACGCCGCCCGGTCAGCCGCCCTGCGGCGGGCTGATCGCCCCGGAGTCGTCGAACCGGGCGCCGGTCTCCGGGAAGTCGCTGCGGGTGAGCTGCTTCACGAGGCCCAGGCCGCGGTCGTCGCCGTCCATCGTCGGCTTGCCGGCGGAGTTCATGTACGTCGAGACGAACGAGCCCCCGGCCCAGCTGCCGTCCGGCTTCAGCGACACCTTGAGCACCCCGCCCCAGCCGAGCCGGCCGGTGTTGCTCAGCGAGTTGCCCCCGCCGGCGAAGTTGCCCAGGCTGTACGCGATCAGCCGGCCCTTGTAGAACTCCATGCCACGCAGCACGTGCGGGCCGTGCCCGACGATCAGGTCCGCCCCGGCGTCGATCATCGCCTTGGAGAACTTGACGGGGTCGCCCCGGTTCTCGCCGAGGAACATCTCGGTGCCCGGCCGCACCCGGGTCTTGTCGGCTCCCTCGCCGCCCATGTGCACCTGCACCACGACCACGTCGGCCTGACCGGCCGCCTTGGCGATCACCTGCTTCGCCTCGGCGATGTCGACGAGGCTGTTGGACCAGACGTACGACGAGAAGCCGGCGACCGCGACCTTGACCCCCTTGACGTCGACCACGGTGATCTGGTCGGGCGCCCCGGTGTGCGCGAGATCGTACTTCTCCAGCGCCTTCTGGGTGTTCTCGTAGCCCTTCGGGCCGTAGTCGTAGCCGTGGTTGTTGGCCTGGTTGAGCAGGTCGAAGCCGGCGTCGCGCAGGTGCGCCGCGTAGTCCGGCGGGGCACGGAACTGGAAGCAGCGGGTCGAGTTCGGGCCGCACTTGCCGGTGCCGGTGTCGACGGTCAGCGGCTCCTCCAGGTTGCCCATCACCAGGTCGGCGGCGAGCGCCTTCTCGACCGAGTCGAAGAAGCCCTTGCCGCCGTTGGCAGGCAGCCGGTTCGGCGCGTTGCCCATGATGATGTCGCCGGTCGCGGAGAGCGAGATCGCCTGCTCTGCGGGCTTCGCGGGCTGGCCGGACCGGACCGGGGCGCCGGTGCCGCCGGCACCCGCGCCGGGCTGCCAGACGGGGTCACCCCCGGACCCGGGCTGGCCGCAGCCGGCGGCGAGCAGGACGGTGAGCAGCGCGCCCAGGGCGAGCGCGACCCGGCGGGGCGGAGGGGAGGCGGCAGCGTACATCGAGCGCGACCCTATCGGGTAGGCAACGCCGGGACGAGACCCGATCGGACGGATGTTCAGCCAGTCGGCCGATCGGACCACGGGACCACGGTGCCCGCCCCGCCGGCCGTCACGGCGGCGTACACGGCCCGGGCCAGCGGGGCTCCCCAGGTGGAGCGCGGTCCGCCGTACGCCGACTCCGGGCCGTCGAGCGGGCAGAGCACGGTGACGGCGTCGGTGGGGGTGCCGGTGCCCGGCACCCCCAGCTCCGCGATCGCCTGCGCCTTCGCCTCGGTGGCGGTCGCCACCGCGTTGACCAGGGCGGCGTCGCCGAGCCGGGCCGGGACGTACACCACGATGTTGACCGTGCCGACCCGCTGGCCGGGCGCCGCCGGGGCGGGCTCGGCCGCCCATACCGGGGTGCCCAGGCCGACGGTGGCCCAGACCCGCACCCCGGTGTCCGTCCGGGCGACCACCTCGGCGACGTCCACCCCGGTCAGCAGGCCCACCCCGGGCCCGTCGAGGTCGAGCCCGTCGGCCAGTCCGGCCAGGTGGCCGGCCGGGTCGTCCCGGTCGTACGACATGGGTACGGTCGCGTTGACGACCCAGCGCCGGACGCCGATCCCGCCGCCCAGCGGCGCGGAACTCACCGCGCGCAGCGGGCGGTCGGCGCGCCAGACCAGCAGCGGGACGTCCCGACCGTCCTCCCGACGGGCGGTCAGCACGGGTTCGCTCAGCACGCGGTGACCCTACGACCCGGCGCCCGCCGGCCCGCCGGCGCCCGGGACGGGCACGCGATCTTACTGCTTGATCACGTCGGGCGGGTTACGCCCAACGATCAAGATTCCAGGGGTGCACCTCTGATTCCAGCTCACGTGCGCCTAGACTGGCGACGCGCGAGGGATCAGCGGACGGCGGACCCGGCCGACGGACGGCACGCGCAGGTGGAGGTGCGCGATGGACGAGGTACTGGCCCGCAGCGGGATCTTCCAGGGCGTCGACCCGGAGGCTGCCGAGGCGCTCGCCAAGGAGATGGAGACGCTCGAGGTCCGCAAGGGCGAGATCGTCTTCAACGAGGGCGAGCCCGGCGACAGTCTCTACATCCTGCTGTCCGGCAAGATCAAGGTGGGTCGCCGGGCGGCCGACGGCCGGCAGAACCTGATCGCCGTGATGGGCCCGTCGGACATGGTGGGCGAGCTGTCGCTCTTCGACCCCGGCCCGCGTACGGCGACGGCCACCGCGGTCACCGACACCCGGCTGGTACGGCTGCGCAAGCAGGCCCTGCGCCCGTGGCTGAACAACCGGCCGGAGATCGCCGAGCAGCTGCTGCGGGTGCTCGCCCGCCGGCTGCGGCGGACGAACGACTCGCTGGCCGACCTGATCTTCACCGACGTGCCCGGTCGCGTCGCCAAGAACCTGCTCCAGATGGCCGGCCGCTTCGGCACCCGCGACGGCGGCGTGCTCCGGGTGACCCACGACCTCACCCAGGAGGAGATCGCCCAGCTCGTCGGCGCCTCCCGGGAGACCGTCAACAAGGCGCTGGCCGACTTCGCCTCGCGCGGGTGGCTGCGCCTGGACGGCAAGAGCATCATCATCCTCGACCCGGAGCGCCTGGCCCGCCGCGCCCGCGTCTGACGCCACCGGGGCCGGGGTCCACCCCGGCCGCCTCGGCACCACCGGTCCGGACCGCACACCCGCGGCCGGGCCGGTTCGCGTTCGGGCCCCCGCGGCCACCGGAACCCCGACTGCTCGTCTGCCCGGCTGCCGGTCTGCCGGTCTGCCGGTCTGCCGGTCTGCCGGGGGCAGAATCGCTGGACTCCGGCCGGGTCGGTGGGCATGGTGGAGCGATGCTGGACCGGGTCGCCGTTCTCTCCGACATCCACGGGGTGCTGCCCGCGCTGGAGGCCGTGCTGGCCGAGCCGGACGTCGCCGCCGCCGACCTGATCGTGCTCACCGGCGACATCGCCGCCGGACCGCAACCGGTCGAGGTGCTCGACGTGCTCGCCGGCCTCGGCGACCGGGTCTGCTGGGTGCGCGGCAACGCCGACCGCGAACTGGTCGAGGCGCGCGCGGGCCGCAAGTCACCGATCGACGTCTCGAACTGGGCCGCCGAGCAGCTCCGCGCCGACCACCTCGCCCGGCTGGCGGCGTTGCCGATGACGGTGACCCTGGAGGTCGCCGGCCTGGGTCCGGTGCTCTTCTGCCACGCCACGCCCCGCGACGACGAGGAGGTCGTGCTCGTCGACTCCCGGATGGAGCGCTGGGCGGAGGTGCTCGCCGGGGTGCCGACCGAGGTGGGGACGGTGGTCTGCGGCCACACCCACATGCCGTTCACCCGGCTGGCCGACCGGCGGCTGATCGTCAACCCGGGCAGCGTCGGGATGCCCTACGGCGGCCCCGGCGCCTTCTGGGCGCTGCTCGGGCCCGGGGTGCACCTGCGCCGCACCCGTTTCGACGTGGACGCCGCCTGCGCCCGCGTGGCCGCCGAGTCGGGCTTCCCCGACGCCGCCGAGTGGGCGGACGAGTACCTGCGCTCCCGGCACTGCGACGCCGACGCGCTCGCGGTGTTCGCCCCCCGCGACGGCCGCTGAGCCGGCAGCCGGCCGACCCGCAAAAAGTCAGTCTTGACTGTTTGTTTCGGTGGCGGCACGCTGTCCCCGTGCCCACCGCATCGACCCGCGTCCCTCAACAGGAGCGCAGCCGCGCCACCCGGACCCGGCTGCTGGAGGCGACCGTCGAGTGCCTGGTGGAGCACGGTTGGGCCGGCACCACCACCACCGTCGTCGCGGCCCGCGCCGGCGTCTCGCGCGGCGCCCAGCTCCACCACTACCCCACCAAGGCCGCGCTGGTCACCGCCGCCGTCGCGCACCTGACCGAACGCCGGGCCGAGGAGCTGCGCACCGAGGCCGAGGCGCTGCCGCCCGGCCCGCAGCGCCTCGACCGGGTGATCGACCTGCTCGGCGCGGCCTTCACCGGCCCGCTCTTCGTCGCCGCCCTCGAGCTGTGGGTCGCCGCGCGCACCGACCGGGCGCTGCGCGAGGCCCTGGTGCCGCTGGAGGCCCGGGTCGGCCGCGAGATGCACCGGCTCACCGTCGCGCTGCTCGACGTGGACGAGCGCCGCCCGGGCGTACGCGAGGCGGTGCAGGCGACGCTGGACCTGCTCCGCGGACTGGGCGTGGCCAACCTGCTCAGCGACGACTCGTCCCGCCGCACCGCCCTGCTGCACACCTGGAAGCGCCAGCTCGCCGCCCTGCTCGCGCCCTGACCGCCGCCCTGACCGGCCCGTCCCGCACCGGAGGCACCATGGTCGACCTGAAGGCCCTGCTCGCGGATCTGGCCGACGAGGCCGAGCAGCTGGACGGCCTGGTGGACGGCCTGTCGCCGGGCGACTGGGCGCGGCCCACCCCGGCGCCCGGCTGGGGCATCGGGCACCAGATCGCCCACCTCGCCTGGACCGACCAGGTGGCGCTGCTCGCCGCCACCGACCCCGAGGCGTTCTTCGCGTCCGTGTCCGCCGCCCCCGACCCGGCGCGGCTCGTCGACGCCGGCGCGGAGGAGTTCCTCGCCCCGCCGACCGAGCTGCTGCCCCGCTGGCGTGCCGGCCGGACCGCGCTCGCCGCCGCGCTGGCGGGCGTACCGGAGGGCGGGAAGCTGCCCTGGTTCGGCACCCGGATGTCGCCCGCCTCGATGGCCACCGCCCGGATCATGGAGACCTGGGCGCACGGTGCGGACGTGGCCGACGCGCTCGGCGTCATCCGCCCCGCCACGGCCCGGCTGCGGCACGTCGCGCACCTCGGCTTCCGCACTCTCGGGCACAGCTTCGCCGCCCACGGCCGGCCGGTGCCGGCGGCGCCGGTGCGGGTCGAGCTGGCCGCGCCCGACGGCGGCACCTGGACGTACGGGCCGGCCGAGGCCGCCGACCGGGTCACCGGCCCGGCGCTCGACTTCTGCCTGCTGGTCACCCAGCGACGGCACCGCGCCGACCTGGCCCTGGCGGCGACCGGACCGGTCGCCGACGGGTGGCTGGACGTCGCGCAGGCCTTCGCCGGTCCGCCCGGCGCCGGCCGCCCGCCGCAGGCCGCCGCAGCCGGCGCGACCGGAGCGGCGGCCGACGCGGGCGAAGCGGCCGGCACTGGCACGGCGGCGGGTGGGGCCGGTGCGGGGACGGGCAGGGCCGACGCGGGCCGGGTACCGGCATGAGCGGCGTGCTGCGCGTCGGCAACGCCTCCGGCTTCTACGGCGACCGGTTCAGCGCCTGGCGGGAGATGCTCGACGGCGGCGAACTCGACGTGCTGACCGGCGACTACCTGGCCGAGCTGACCATGCTGATCCTCGGCCGGGACCGGCTGCGCGACCCGTCCCTCGGCTACGCGAAGACCTTCCTCCGCCAGCTCGAGGGGTGCCTCGGCACCGCCCTGGACCGGGGCGTGCGGATCGTCACCAACGCCGGCGGGCTGAACCCGGCCGGCCTGGCCGCCGCGATCGGGTCGCTCGCCGACCGGCTCGGCCTGACCGTGCGCGTCGGCCACGTCGAGGGCGACGCCCTTCCGCGCGCGGACGCGCTGACGGCCAACGCCTACCTCGGGGCGTACGGCATCGCCGCCTGCCTGGACGGCGGGGCCGACGTGGTGGTCACGGGCCGGGTCACCGACGCGTCCCTGGTGGTCGGGCCGGCCATCGCCCGGTTCGGCTGGGGGCGCAACGACCTGGACGCGCTGGCCGGGGCGACCGTCGCCGGCCACCTCGTCGAGTGCGGGGCGCAGGTGACCGGGGGGAACTTCAGCTTCTTCACCGAGCTGCCCGACGGCGGGCACCGCCCCGGCTTCCCGGTCGCGGAGCTGCACCCGGACGGCTCCTGCGTGCTCACCAAGCACTCCGGCACCGGCGGCGCGGTCACCGTGGAGACCGTCACCGCCCAACTGCTGTACGAGGTCGGCGGGCCGGCCTACCTCGGGCCGGACGTCGTGGCCCGGCTCGACACGGTCGAGCTGAGCGCCGCCGGGCCGGACCGGGTGCGGGTGAGCGGGGTCCGGGGCGCCCCGCCGCCGGACGCCCTCAAGGTGGGCGTCACCAATCTCGGCGGCTTCCGCAACTCGATGACCTTCGTCCTCTGCGGGCTCGACATCCCCGCCAAGGCGGCCCTGGTCCGGGGCCAGGTCGAGGAGGCGGTCGGCACGGAGGGGCTGGAGTTCACCCTGGCCCGCACCGACCACCCCGACGCCACCGACACCGAGGCGGCCAGCGCGCTGCTGCACGTACACCTGCGGGACGACGACCGGGCGCGGGCCGGGCGGGCCTTCTCGGCGGCCGCGGTGGAACTGGCCCTGGCCTCCTACCCGGGCTGCACGCTGACCACGCTGCCCGGCGACGCGGCGCCCTACGGGGTGTTCACCGCCGACACCGTGCCGCAGGACGCGGTGCCGCACGTCGCGGTGCTGCCCTCCGGGGAGCGGCTGCCCGTCCCGCCGCCGCCCCGCACCGCCGGCGCGCCCGATCGACCGGCACCCGCCGCCGACCCGCCCCCGCCCGTGCCGACCGACCCGGCAGCGGCCGGTGACCGACGCGGGGCCGACCCGGGGCGGCCCGCCGCGCCGGCAGACCGACCGACCCGGCGCGCGCCGCTCGGCGAGCTGGTCGGGGCCCGCTCCGGCGACAAGGGCGGCGACGCCAACCTCGGCGTCTGGGCCCGCACCGACGCGACGTGGTCGTGGCTGCGCGGCTGGCTCACCGAGGCCCGCCTGCGCGAGCTGCTGCCGGAGACCGCCCCGCTGGCCGTGGAGCGGTACGAGCTGCCGAACCTGCGGGCGGTCAACTTCGTCGTCCGGGGGCTGCTCGGGCAGGGGGTGGCCGCCTCCACCCGGTTCGACCCGCAGGCCAAGGCGCTCGGCGAGCTGCTCCGCTCCCGGGTCGTCGACCTGCCGGCGGACCTCGCGCCCGGGGCGGCCGGCGCGACCACCACCCGGGAGGAACCGTGACCATCGTCGACACCCCGGAACGGCGGCAGCTCCGGGAGCTGACCCGCGCCTTCGTCACGCGGGAGGTGCTGCCGCACCTCGACGACTGGGAGCGGGCCGGCGAGGTGCCCCGCTCGCTGCACGAGACGGCCGCGAAAATCGGCCTGCTCGGCGTCGGCTTCCCGGAGGCGGTCGGCGGCAGCGGCGGCGACCTGCTCGACTCGATCATCGTCACCGAGGAGGTGATCCGCTCCGGCGGCTCGTCCGGGCTGGTCGCCGCGCTGTTCACCCACGGCATCGCGCTGCCGCACATGGTGGCCTCCGGTGACGGCGAGCTGATCGACCGGTACGTCCGGCCGACGCTGGCCGGGACGATGATCGGCGCGCTGGCGATCACCGAGCCGGACGGCGGCTCGGACGTGGCGGCCGTCCGCACCTGCGCGCGGCGGGACGGCGACCACTACGTGGTCAACGGGTCGAAGACCTACATCACCAGCGGGGTCCGCTCCGACTTCGTCACCACCGCCGTCTGCACCGACTTCCCCGGATCCGGCTCGCTCAGCCTGCTCGTGATCGAGAAGGGCACCCCGGGCTTCACCGTGGGCCGGCGGCTGGAGAAGCTGGGCTGGCACTGCTCGGACACGGCCGAGCTGTCCTTCGTGGACGTGCGGGTGCCGGTCGCCAACCGGATCGGCCCCGAGGACACCGCCTTCCTGGCGATCATGCAGAACTTCGCCAGCGAGCGGCTGTCGCTGGCGACCCAGGCGTACGCGACCGCGCAGCGCTGCGTCGAGCTGGCCGCCCGCTGGTGCCGGGACCGGTCCACGTTCGGCCGTCCCCTGGCGAGCCGGCAGCTCGTCCGGCACCGGCTGGCCGAGATGCACACCCGCAGCGAGGCGGCGCGGGCGTACGTGCACCAGGTGGCGGCGCGGGTGGCGGCCGGCGAGCCGGTGGTGACCGAGGTGGCAATGGCGAAGAACGTCGCCGTGGCGGCCTGCGCCGAGGTGGTCGACCAGGCGCTCCAACTGCACGGCGGCTACGGCTACCTGCGCGACGCCGAGGTGGAGCGGCACTACCGGGACTCGCGGATCCTCGGCATCGGCGGCGGCACCACCGAGATCATGAACGAGATCATCGCGAAGGGCATGGGCCTGTGAGTGCGAGGAGTGAGCCGGGTCTGCGAGCCCCGCGGTCACGAACGAAGGAGGCTCCGTGAGTGCGAGGAGTGAGCCGGGTCTGCGAGCCCCGCGGTCACGAACGAAGGAGGCTCCGTGAGTGCGAGGAGTGAGCCGGCTTTGCGAGCCCCGCAGTCACGAACGAAGAAGGCTCCGTGACGACGCTGCGGAGCGCGGTCGACCCGTCCTCGCCCGGCCACCGAGCCAACCGCGAGGCCCTGCTGGAGCGCCTCGCCGAGCTGGAGGCCGCCCTCGACCAGGCCCGGGCCGGCGGCGGGGAGAAGTACGTGACCCGCCACCACCGGCGGGGCAAACTGCTGCCCCGGGAACGGATCGAGCTGCTGCTCGACCGGGACAGCCCGTTCCTGGAGCTGTCCCCGGTGGCGGCGTACGGCACCGACTTCCCCGTCGGGGCGAGCGTGGTGACCGGCATCGGGGTGGTCGAGGGCGTCGAGTGCCTCGTCGTCGCGAACGACCCGACCGTACGCGGCGGCGCGGTGAACCCGTGGTCCCTCGCGAAGACCCGCCGGGCCGGCGAGATCGCCCTGGCCAACCGGCTGCCGATGGTGAACCTGGTCGAGTCGGCCGGCGCCGACCTGCCCACCCAGGCGGAGATCTTCATCCCGGGCGGCCGGGTGTTCCGCGACCTGACCCGGCTCTCGGCGGCGAAGATCCCCACGGTCAGCGTGGTCTTCGGCAACGCGACCGCCGGGGGCGCGTACGTGCCGGGGATGTCCGACCACGTGATCATGATCCGCGACCGGTCGCAGGTCTACCTGGCCGGGCCGCCGCTGGTGAAGATGGCCACCGGCGAGGTCACCGACGACGAGTCCCTCGGCGGGGCGGCCATGCACGCCACCACGTCGGGGCTGGCCGACTTCCTCGCCGCCGACGAGCGGGACGGCATCCGGCTGGCCCGGCAGTGCGTACGCCGGCTCAACTGGCGCAAGCAGGGGCCACCGCCGCGCGACCCGTTTCCCCAGCCGCCCAGGTATGGCCCGGAGGAGCTGCTCGGCATCGCCAGCGCCGACCTGAAGGTGCCGTTCGACCCGCGCGAGGTGCTGGCGCGGGTGCTCGACGGCAGCGAGTTCGACGAGTTCAAGCCGGCCTACGGCACCGCCCTGGTGACCGGCTGGGGCGAGCTGCACGGCTACCCCGTCGGGGTGCTGGCCAACGCCCGGGGCGTGCTGTTCAGCGAGGAGGCGCAGAAGGCGGCGCAGTTCATCCAGCTCGCCAACGCCGCCGACACCCCGCTGGTCTTCCTCCAGAACACCACCGGCTACATGGTGGGCACCGAGTACGAGCAGCGCGGCATCATCAAGCACGGCGCGCTCATGATCAACGCGGTGTCGAACTCGACCGTGCCGCACCTGACGGTCAACCTCGGCGCCTCCTACGGGGCCGGCAACTACGGCATGTGCGGACGGGCGTACGAGCCACGGTTCCTGTTCACCTGGCCGAACGCCAAGTCGGCGGTGATGGGGCCGGCGCAGCTCGCCGGCGTGCTGTCCATCGTGGCCCGGCAGGCCGCCGCCGCCCGGGGGCGCGACTACGACGAGGACTCCGACGCCGCGATGCGGATGATGGTCGAGCAGCAGATCGAGTCCCAGTCCGGCGCGCTCTTCCTCTCCGGCCGGCTCTACGACGACGGGGTGATCGACCCCCGGGACACCCGTACCGTCCTCGGGCTCTGCCTGTCGGCGATCCACAACGCACCGGTGCGGGGCGCCGACGGCTTCGGCGTCTTCCGGATGTGATCTCCCGTGAGCGTGAGGAAGGCGACGGAGCGGAGTCCCGCGGCCACGAACGAAAGGCAGGCACCGCGCGAATGATCACCCGACTCCTCGTGGCCAACCGGGGCGAGATCGCCCGCCGGGTCTTCGCCACCTGCCGGGCGCTCGGCATCGGGACGGTGGCCGTGCACGCCGACGCCGACGCCGACGCGCCGTTCGTCGCCGAGGCCGACCACGCCGTCCGGCTGCCCGGGAACACGCCCGCCGAGACGTACCTGCGGATCGACCTGGTCCTCGACGCGGCCCGCCGGGCCGGCGCGGACGCGGTCCACCCCGGCTACGGCTTCCTCGCCGAGAACGCCGAGTTCGCCACGGCGGTCACCGACGCGGGGCTGACCTGGGTGGGCCCGCCGGCCAAGGCGATCGCCGCGATGGGCGACAAGATGGCGGCGAAGGGGCTGCTCGCCGAGGCGGGCGTGCCGATGCTGCCCACCTGGACCGACGCCGACGAGATCACCGACTTCCCGGTGCTGGTGAAGGCGTCGGCCGGCGGCGGCGGGCGCGGCATGCGCGTCGTCCGCGACGCCGCCGGGTTGGCCGAGGCCGTCGCCTCCGCGCGCCGCGAGGCGGCGGCGGCGTTCGGCGACGGCACGGTCTTCGTCGAGCGGTACGTCGAGCGGGGCCGGCACGTCGAGGTGCAGATCTTCGGCGACGCGCACGGAACGGTCGTCGCCCTCGGCGAGCGGGAGTGCTCGATCCAGCGCCGGCACCAGAAGATCGTCGAGGAGGCCCCGGCGGTCGTCCCGACGGACCTGCGCCGGCGGCTGCACGAGGCGGCGGTCGCGGCCGGCCGGGCGGTCGACTACGTCGGCGCGGGCACGGTGGAGTTCCTGCTCGCCCCGACCGGGGAGTTCTTCTTCCTGGAGATGAACACCCGGCTCCAGGTCGAGCACCCCGTCACCGAGGCGGTCACCGGGCTGGACCTGGTGCGCCTGCAACTGCTCGTCGCCGAGGGCGGGCCGCTGCCGCTGGCGGCGACGCCGCCGACCCGCGGCCACGCGATCGAGGTCCGCCTCTGCGCCGAGGACCCGGCGCAGGGCTGGCGGCCGGCGACCGGCACCCTGCACCGGTTCGCGGTGCCCGGGGTGTCCGCCGAGTTCGGCCCGCTGCCCGGCCCGGGCCTGCGGCTCGACTCCGGCGTGGTCGACGGCTCGCCGGTCGGCGTCCACTACGACTCGATGCTGGCCAAGCTGGTCGCCTGGGGGCAGACCCGGGCCGAGGCGACCCGGGCGCTGGCGGGCGCACTGGCCCGCGCCGAACTGCACGGCGTCACCACCAACCGGGACCTGCTGGTCCGGGTGCTGCGCAGCGACGACTTCCAGGCCGCCGAGTTCGACACCGGCTTCCTCGACCGGCACCCCGAGTTCCTCGCCCCGCTGCTGCCGGCCGACCGGCTGCCGCTCGCGGCGCTGGCCGCCGCCCTCGCGGGTGCCGCCGGCCGCCGCGCTGCCGCGCCGACGCTGGCCGGGCTCCCCTCCGGCTGGCGGAACGTGCCGGCGTTTCCCCAGGTCGCCCGCTTCGCCGGCCCCGGCGACGGCGAGATCGAGGTCCGCTACCGGCTGGACCGTACCGGCGCGCTCGCCGAGTGGTCCACGGATCCCGCGACCGACCATCCGGTCAGCCTGGTCGAGGCCGCCCCCGACCGGGTGGTGCTCGAGGTCGACGGTGTGCGGCGGGCCTACCGCGTACACCGGGTGGGGTCGGCGGTCTTCGTGGACGGCCCGGACGGGGCGGCGGGCCTGGCCGAGCTGCCGCGCTTCCCGGAGCCCACCGCGGAGCTGGCGGCCGGGTCGCTGGTCGCGCCGCTGCCCGGCGCGGTGACCCGGGTGCACGTCGAGGTCGGCCAGCGGGTGGCGGCCGGCGACCTGCTGCTGACCCTGGAAGCGATGAAGCTCGAACATCCCGTGCTCGCCCCGGCCGGCGGTGTGGTCGCCGAACTGCCGGTGCCCGCCGGCGGGCAGGTCGACACGGGCACCGTGCTGGCCGTGGTCGACCCCGAGTGATCCTGGAGGCCCCGCGATGAACTTCGACCTCACCCCCGAGCAGGACCAGCTCCGCGACGCGGTCCGCGCGCTGGGCCGGCGGTACGGCCACGACTACTTCGTCACCCGGGCCAAGGCCGGCCAGCACACCACCGAGCTGTGGGACGAGGCCGGCCGGCTGGGCTACCTGGGGGTCAACGTCCCCACCGAGTACGGCGGCGGCGGGGGCGGGATCACCGAGCTGGCCATCGTCTGCGAGGAGCTGGCGGCGGCCGGCTGCCCGCTGCTGCTGCTCGTGGTCTCCCCCGCCATCGCCGCCACGGTGCTCACCAGGCACGGCACCGAGGAGCAGCGCAAGCGCTACCTGCCCGGCTTCGCCGACGGCTCGCTGAAGGTGGTCTTCGCGATCACCGAGCCGGAGGCCGGGTCGAACTTCCACCGGCTGGGCACGGTGGCCCGCCGCGACGGCGACGACTGGCTGGTCTCCGGCCGCAAGTGCTACATCTCCGGCGTCGACGAGGCGTCGTACGTGCTGGTGGTGGCGCGGGTCGCTGTCGAAGACGGCCAAGCCGGCGCGGGGGACGCGGCTCCGCAGAAACTGAAGCCGGCGCTGTTCATGGTGCCGACCGACGCGCCGGGGCTGACCCGGTCCAAGCTGGACATGGAGATCGTGTCCCCGGAGAACCAGTTCCTGCTCTACCTCGACGACGTGCGGGTGCCCGCCGACGCGCTGGTCGGCGAGTCCCTGGACGCCGGCCTGCCGGCGTTGTTCGCCGGGCTCAACCCGGAGCGGATCACGGTCGCCGCGATGGGCGTCGGCACCGGCCGGTACGCCATCGAGCGGGCCTCGGAGTACACCGCCGCCCGCAAGGTCTGGGGCGGCCGGAGCATCGGCTCGCACCAGGGCGTCGCGCACCCGTTGGCACACGCGGCCGTGCAGGTCGAGCTGGCCCGGCTGATGGTCCACAAGGCGGCCGCCCTCTACGACGCCGGCCGGGACCTGGAGGCCGGGGTGGCCGGCAACATGGCCAAGTACGCGGCCGGGGAGGCGGCGGCGCTGGCCGTCGACACCGCCGTCCAGGTGCACGGCGGGGCCGGCATGACCACCGAGTACGGGGTGGCGACGCTGCTCGGCGCGGTGCGGGCCGGCCGGATCGCCCCGGTCAGCCGGGAGATGATCCTCAACTTCGTCGCCCAGCACGTCCTCGGTCAGGACAAGTCGTACTGACGGTGGGGCCGGGGTACGGCGGGCGCCCGATCGCCCGCCGTACCCCGGGTCCTCAGCGGATGGTCAGCGAACCGACCGCCGGCAGCGGCGCGACCACCGGCGGGAGCCGCTTCGGCTCGCCCCGGCCCGGCGCGCCCTCGGCCGCGAGGGCACTCTTCGACGACTCCGCCCGCCGCGTCGCCCCCGGGTTCCCGGGCAGCTCGGCGAACGGCTGGACGTCGCCCGTGCAGACCGTGCCCTTCGCCGGCAGGGTGCCCCGGACCAGGTAGGCGTCCACCGCGCCGGTCACGCAGGCCGAGGTCCCGTACGCGGTGTGCCCCCAGCTGTCGCTGCTCAGCAGGCGGCTGTTCGGCAACAGCCTGGCCGCGCCAACCGCGCCCCGGTAGTTGGTCGACGGGTCCCAGTAGTTGCCGACCACCAGCACCGGCGCGGCGGTGCGCCGGTTGAACGGGCCCGTGTAGGCGTCCTCGTCCCGCACCGTCCACGTCTTCCGGGCGCAGGGCGAGCTGCCCCAGGTCCACAGCCGGCCGAAGTACGGGTCCCGCTTGTCGGCCTTCGCCGCCAGCGCCGGGAACGAGGCGGCGTCCGCCGGGTGGTAGGCGTCGGTGCAGTCCACCCCGAGGAACGTCTCCAGCCCGTTGTCGTATGGGAAGTCGTACCGGCGGGCCTGCTCGCGGGCCGTGGCGGCGCGCCGGACCACGTCGGCGTGCGCCTGCTGGCGGGCGGTGACGCCCGACGCCGGGTCGGTGAGCACCAGCAGCTCGGCGGTGAGGCCGACGACCTGGTCGTAGCCGGCGGGGCTGTAGAGCGCGCCCAGGGTGGCGGAGACGAAGTCGGCGTAGCTGACGCGGACGAGGCCCAGGTCGGGATCCTCGATCACCAGCGGCTTGGCCCGCAGCCGCTGCGCCACCAGCTCGAACGACGCGAGGGGGTCGCCCTGGGCCAGCGGGCAGACCTCGGCGCCGGCCCTGTCGCAGCGCACCAGGATCTCCCGCAGCGCCTTGTACGCGCCCTGCGCGCTGCGCAGCCGGTCCTCCTGGGACAGTGTGCGCGCCCTGCCCCGGCCGACCCAGGCATCCGCGTCGAGCACCCCGTCGATGGCCAGGGCACGGACCCGGTCCGGGAACATGTTGGCGTAGTACTGGCCGAGCGCGCTGCCGTAGCTGAAGCCGAGGTAGGTGAGCTTCGGGTCGCCGACGGCGCGGCGCAGCACGTCCATGTCCCGGGCGACCTCGGCGGTCGACATCGCGCCGGTGAGCGGCCGGCCCGTGCTGGAGCAGCCCTTCCCGACGGCCTTCGACGACGCGACGTACGCCTTCTCCTCGGCCCTCGTCCACGGGAACGCCACGTTGAGCCCGGCGTACGCCCGGGTCTGCTCCTTGACCGACGGGAAGCACCTGACCTGCTGGCTCGCGCCGACGCCGCGCGGATCCACGCCGACGATGTCGAACCGGTCGAGCACCTCGTCACCGAGGAAGTACGGCGCGGCGAGCGCGACGGCGGTGCCGGAGCCGCCGGGGCCGCCCGGGTTCAGGAAGAGGCTGCCGATCCTGCGCTGCTGGTCGCGGGCCTTCACCCGCAGCACGGCGATCTCGGTCGTCGGGCCGTTCGGCCTGTCGTAGTCCAACGGGAGCCGGACGGTGGCGCACTCGGCGTAGTCGTAGCAGGCGTACCAGTCCAGGTCGGGCGTGGGCACCCGGTCGACCCGGCGTGCCTCCTCGGGGCTGGTCCGGTCGGACGTGGCTGGGCGACCCCAGCCGGTCGGGGACGGTGCGGCGGCGGCGGGCGCGACCGCCGATCCGGCGAGGATGACGCCGGCGATACCGGCGGCGGCGAGGGACCGGGTTCGTCGTGGCATGTGGACCCTTCCGGTGGACGACAGGACAGGTCGGGGCGAGGCCCGACCCTTCGCACTCTAGGGATCGCGGGCAATGAATACCGCCCGAAGAGGGGCCACATATCCGACAATCCTTCGAACCGGTGTAACGAGTTCCCGACGACCGACGCCGTTCTTGCCCGACCCGGCGGACGGCCACAACTCCCACGGACCGGGCCCGGCCGCACCGGCGGGCCCGGCCGCACCTGGCCCAGCCGCCCGGCAGGTCCCGGCTAGTCGAGGCCGGCCATCCAGGCGGGCGTGGACTCGTCCGGCTCGCCCGGCACGTGGTCGTCCACCACCCGCCAGCCGTCGGGTCCCTCGCGAAGCAGCAGGAAGCCGACGACCTCGCTGGACGGGGCTCCCACGCCGTAGACGTCGCCGCCGTCCACAGTGGCCATCTTGATCGCACAGACCGCGTCCGGGTCGGGTTCCGCCTGCGCGCACTGCCCCACGTAGCGGGCCCCGGAGGCGGCCGAGAGGTAGCGGGCCACCGCCTGGTCCACCGTGGCGAACCCCCCGCCGCCGGGGGACGACGACGCCCCGGACGCGGTGGCGCCCCCGGCGGTCGGCGTCGGCGCGGTCACCGTCTCGGGTGGACGGTCGGACCCGCAGGCGGCCAACGCGCCCGACACCAGCACGGCGGCGACGATCCGGCAGAACCGGGACACCGGCGCTCCTCTCTCCGGGAAACGACCTGCCTCGGAGATCATCGCACCAACGCTGGCGCGCCTCCGGTTGACAGCGGCCCCCGGGTGGACATGCTGGACGGGTGAGGTTTCCCAGGCCCGACGCGCGGACGAAGGCGGTCGTCGCGGCGCTGGCG
This sequence comes from Micromonospora sp. NPDC047465, assembly GCF_040643125.1. Lineage (NCBI taxonomy): Bacteria > Bacillati > Actinomycetota > Actinomycetes > Micromonosporales > Micromonosporaceae > Micromonospora > Micromonospora sp. NPDC047465. The sequence goes on along the minus strand of NZ_JBEYTP010000011.1, from coordinate 88,302 downwards.
GCGGTCTCGCTGCTGGCTACGCTGGTCGTGCGCGGACGTCAGGATCTCCTCGGAGTGGTCCTGGCGCTGCTCTGCGTCCTGATGGTGATGATCGCGGCGGTGTCGGTGGCGGCGGCCCGCCAGGAGGGCGGGCGGCGAGCGGCGGTCACGCCGACCGTCCCGGGGCAGCCGGCGGGCGGCCTGTACGGCATCGACGCCGACACGCTGGAGACGCTGGACGGCCGGGAGGCGGTCCGCGCGATGCGGGAGCGCCACCGGGGGCGCGGCTCAGCGACCGGTGAGGGTGGGTGACGCGAGCGCGTCCAGCCCGCGCCCGGCCAGGCAGCGGTACGTCCGGTCGGCGTCGACCCCCGTCGGGGGCAGCACCTCCAGGTTCCAGCCGTCGGCGTGGCCCATCCCGCTGGTGAGCCGGAAGGTGGTCTCGTTGCAGACCCGGCGCACCGCCGGGGCCTCGCTGACCCGGATGTGGTCCGCGCCGACCAGGGTGTCGGGGAGCCTGCCCTCGGCGTAGCTCTCCCAGGTGTGGTCGCCGTCGCAGGGCACCCGGGCCGCCCTGGCCCGCGCGCCGCGCACCTCCATCGGCCCGAAGCACTCCAGCTCGTCGGCGCAGCCCGCCCCGTCGGGCAACCCGGTGGCCGCGGCGCAGGCGGGCAGCAGCCCGCTCGTCGCGGCCACGTCGGCCGTCGGGGACGGGACCGGGGTGGACGCCGGGCCGGCGAGCCAGGCGCCGGCGCTGGCCGAGGCGGCCAGCGCGACCATCCCGGCGCCGCCGAGGAACCAGCGCCGCCGGCGCCGCCGGTCGGAGGTGGGCACCGTCGGGTGCATGTCCTCCACCGGCGGCCGGGGCGCGGGCCGGGTCGTGCGGCCGGCGGCGTACGGGCCGGAGGCGGCGGGACCGCCGCTGACCGGGAAGCCCGGCGCGGGCGCGCCGCCGGCCGGCGGGCCGGTCGGGTCGAGCGGCAGGCCGACCAGCAGGTCGCGCAGCTCGACGGCCGACGGGCGCTCCCCCGGGTCGTTGGACATGCCGACCCGGAGCACGTCGATCAGCTCGTCCGGCACGCCGGGCAGGCCGGGCACCGGCTGGTGGAACATCTCCAGCACCGTCACCAGGCTGGGATTGCGCTCGGACTGCCAGCGCGGCGGGCGTCCGTGCATGACCGCGTAGAGGGTCGCGCAGAGGGCGTAGACGTCGACGGCGGGAGACGGCGGCGCGTGGTTGAACATCTCCGGCGGCGCGTACGCCGGGGTGAGCACCTCCAGGGCGACCGAGGCGTCACGCATCTCGGCCACCACGGCCAGCCCGAAGTCGGCCAGCACCGCCGGGTTGAAGTGCGAGTAGAGGATGTTCGCCGGCTTGACGTCGCGGTGCAGCACGCCGGCCGCGTGCGAGTGGGCGACCGCGTCGGCGATCTTGACGCCGAGGTCGCGGGCCTCGGCCGGCCCGAGCGGCGAGGTCCGCATCCGCTCCGCGTACGAGCCGTCGCAGAGTTCCATGATCAGGTAGGGGTGCTGGTCGACCGTGACCCCGACGTCGAAGAGGTCCACCACGTGCGGGTGGGACGACATCCGCCCGGCGGCCCGCGCCTCGCGTAGGAACCGGGCCTGGTCCCGTTCGCTGTCCAGGGTGCGATTCTCCACCTTGACCGCGACCTCACGCCCCACCGAGATCTGGGTCGCCTTGTAGATGGTCGCGTAGCCTCCCCGGGCGAAGACCCTCAAATCAGTCAGACCGGGCACAACGGGCAACGGCAGGGCACCGGGCGGGGTCGCGGTCACAGTTCTAGAAAATACCCAACCGGACGGGCTGCTCAGTGCACCGCGTCGGGGGCCGGGGCGGCACCAGCGGAAAGACCGCTCCCACCCCCGCCGGCCACCGGGCCCGCGCGCCGTGCGTCCCACCAGAGCCCGGCGGCGGTCGCCACCGCGCCGAGGCCCTCCCAGGCGGCCACCCCGAAGAACCGGCCGGGCGCGATGTCCGCCAGCACCGCGATGGTGAACACGGTGAACGTGACCAGCCGGAACACCACCGTGAAGCGGTAGAACGGGCGCCACTCGGTCGCGGTGGCGAGCAGGTAGTAGACCCCCATGTTGAACGAGGCCATCGAGGACGCCAGCAGGAAGGTGCCGGTGTGGTCGCCGGCCGCGCGGGTCGCCGGCACCTCGAAGCCGAGCAGGCGCAGCAGCGCCTCGGGCCAGAGCAGCCCGACCACGCCCATGAGCAGGGCCAGCACGCCGAAGACCGCGATCGTCCATCCCGCGGCCGAACGCGGCAACCTCATCCCGGCCCCTCCCAGACCCGGCGCGGTCGACATCGGACCGCCCCTCCGGCCTGACACGCTATCGGCCACCCCCGACATGCCACATCACCGGAACCGCCAGACCTGCCCGGGCCGGGGCCCCGCCGAGCCGGCCAGGGGTCAGCCGGCGGCGAGGCGGGCGCGGAGGGCGTCGGCGGCGGCGCGCTCGCTGCGCTGCTCGGTCCCGTACGCCAGGCGCACCGCCTCCTCGGCGGCGGCCAGCGCCTCCGCCGGCCGGCCGCACGCGGCCAGCGCCTCGGCGAGCACCATCGCGCCGACCACCTGGCTGCGCACGTCCTCCGCCGGGGCGGCGACCGCCCGCCGGGCCCAGTCCAGCGCCTGCTCGCGCTGGCCGTGGGCGAGCAGCGCGGCGGCGTACCGGGCCATCGTCTGGCGGCGGGAGAAGAGCAGCGAGGGCACGGTCGCGGCGACGGTGGCGACCGGGGCGAGCAGCCCGACCGCGGTGGCGGAGTCGCCCGCGGCCAGCCGGGCGGTGGCCAGCAGCACCCGGGGCGCCACCTGGGCGGGCGCCTGCGGGTTGTGCGGCTCGACGGCGGTCAGCACCGAGCGGGCGGCGCGTTCGGCCGTGTCGTAGTCGCCCATGTCCAGCGCCACGAATCCCCGCAGCGTGCCGGCCATGCCGGTGAGCAGCGGGTGCGACGTCCGGTGGGCGTACCGCAGCGCGTCGGTGAGCAGGTCGGCGGCGTGCTCCGGCTCGCCCAGCCCGCGCGCCACCACCCCCCGGACGACCAGCGCGAAGCCCTGCCCCCAGTCGTCGGAGGCGGCGGCGAACTCCCGGTACGCGCGGCGGGCCCCCCGGTCCGCCTCGCCCAGCTCGCCCAGCTCGGCGGTGGCGTACGCCTCCACCGCCCGCAGCGTGCCCACCGCCCACGCCTCGCCGACCCGCTCGCCGAACGGCAGGAAGACCCGCGCCATCCGGCACGCCTCCCGCAGCCGGCCCGCCAGCAGCCGGGCGAACGCGGTGGTGCCCCGCAGCCACGCCCGCCCGTACGGGTCCTTCAGCTCGGCGAAGAGGCGGGCGGCCCGGCCGAGCACCGCGTCGGTCCCGGCGAAGTCGCCCCGGGTGGTGGTGACCCAGGCCAGGTTCTGCAACGACCACGCCTGCCCCCGGCGGTCCTGCGCATGGCGGCTCACCTGGTACGAGGCGGCGAGCCGGCTGCTCGCCTGCCCCAGCCGCCCGGCGATGAAGTCGGCCATGCCGAGGCGGCGCATCGCCGAGGCGCGCAGGGTCGGCAGGCCGCCGTCGGTGGCCACCTGCAACGCCTCCTGCCAGCAGGCCTCCGACCGCGCCTGGTCGCCCATGGTCTGGTGGGCCTGCCCGGCGAGCAGCAGCGCACTGGCCCGGACGGCCGACTCGTCGCCGGCGTTGGCCGCGATCTTCTCGGCGGAGGCGAGCGCGTCGGCGGGCCGGCCGATCTGGAGCAGCGCCCGGGCGTGCACCACCCGGTCGGCCGCCGGCACCCCGTCGCGGGCCAGCTCGGCGGCTCGTTCGGCGTACTCCACGGCGAGCGCGGGCTCGCCCGCCTGCAACGACCGGCGGGCGGCCCCGCCGAGCGCGGCGACGCCCAACGGGACGACGGTCCGCGCCGGGGCGTCCGGCCGGAGCCCGACCGCGTCGGCCAGCGCGGCGGCCCGCTCCACGTGCTGGGCCACGAAGACGTCCCGGGCCGCCCCGGTGAAGCCGCCCGGCGCGCCCGCCCCGGCCGGCGGGTCGGTCGCGGCCCAGCGGGCCAGCGCGGCGTGCCGCTCGGCCAGCTCGGCCTTGCTCACGCCGGCGTACGCGGCCTCCCGCATCAGCGGGGTGGCGAAGGCGTACCCGGTGCGGGTGCGGTGCAGCATCCGGCGTTGCAGCAACTCGTCGACGGCCCGCTCCAGCTCGACGGCGACCACCGCCGCCGGGCGGCCGTCCCGGCCGGCCCGCTGCTCGCGCAGCGCCTCCAGCGCCCCGGCCGGCACGGTGTCGCCGACCACGGCCGCGTCCCGCAGCACCGAGCGGGCGTCGACGGGCAGCGCGTCGATACGCGCGGCGAGCACCGCGGCCAGGTCGCGGGAGAGCAGGCGGCTGCCGAGCGAGCCGGGCGCCAGCCGCCAGGCCCCCGGGCTGGGGGCGTTCCGGTCGGCGACGGCGGTCAGGGCACCCCGCTCCATCAGCAGGGTGACCAGCTCGGCCAGGTAGAACGGGTTGCCCTGGGCGGTGGCGAGCAGCCGGTCGGTGTCGGCCTGCGGCAGCTTGCCCCCGCCGAGATAGCTGGTGAGCAGCCGGGCCGCGTCGGCGCCGCGCAGCGGTGGCAGCGCGTGCACCTCGGCGTCGGCCACCCGGGTCAGCGCCCCGGCGGTGCGCACCAGCTCGGGGCGGCCGAGCAGCAGCACCAGCACCGGGCCGGCGAGCCGGGACAGGGCGAGCCCGAGCGCCCGGATGGTCTCCGCGGTCGCGTCGTGCAGGTCGTCGACGACGACCACCAGGGGTGCCTCCGCGGCGAGGGCGCTGAGCAGGTCCGCGACCGCGTTCGGCACGGCGTCGGCGTCGGCGGGCTGCTGGGGGTTGGTCCACTCGCCCTGGTCGGCCGGGCCGCCGCCGGGCAGCTCGGCGTAGCCGAGCAGGGCCATCAACTGGTCGGTGGCGACCGGGGCCGGGTCGCCACCCGCGCGGCCGAGCCGCTGGTTGAGCCGGCGCAGCCGCTCCTCGACGGCCGGTCGGGTCAGCGCGGTGGCGGCGTCGTTGGGCAGGCCGACCGCCGCCCGGACCAGGTCGGCCAGGGGCGCGAGCCGGCGCCGCTCGCCGAACGCGGCGCAGCGCACCGACAGCACCCGGGCGCCGGTGTGCGCGGCGTACCGGCCGGCGCCCACGTCGTAGCCGGCGGCGAGGCGTTCCACCTCGGCGGCGAACCGGGACTTGCCGAGCCCGGCCTCGGCGGTCATCAGGAGCACCCGGGGCTCGGCGCGGTCGATCACCTCGGCCAGCCGGCCGGCGACCCGGCCGATCTCGGTCTCCCGGCCGACGAACGGGGCCTCGTCACCGAGGCCGGACCGGGTGCCCGGCGCGTCCAGGAGGCCGAGCAGCTCGTACGCCTCGACCGGCTCGCGCTTGCCCTTGAGCCGCAGCGGCCGCAGCGCGCGCCAGGAGGCGACGTGCCGGGTGGCGGCGGAGGTGCGGGCCCCGGCGTAGACCGCGCCGACGGCGGCGGCGTCGGCCAGCCGGGCGGCGGTGTTCACGGTGTCGCCGATGACCGTGTACTCGATCGCGGCCTGGATGCCGGCGATCACGTCGCCGGTGTTCAGGCCGACCCGCAGGCCGAGCGGCGCGCCGCCGCCGCGCTCGTCGTCGAGCACCCGGCGGACCGCGCGCTGCATGGACAGCGCGGCGCGGACCGCCCGCTCGGCGTCGTCCTCGTGCGCCACCGGCGCGCCGAAGACCGCCATGATCCCGTCGCCGGTGAGCTTGTCGACGTGCCCGCCGAAGGTCTTGACCGCGCCGGCCAGGGCGGCGAGCACCCGGTCGGTGACCGCGCCGACCCGCTCCGGGTCGAGGTCCTCGGACCAGGAGGTGAAGTCCGACAGGTCGCCGAAGAGCACGGTGACCACACGGCGCTCGGCGGCCGGCAGCGTCGCGGCGGCCGGCAGGGCGGCCCCGCAGTTGTGGCAGAACCGGGCGCCGGGGACGGCTACGGTTCCGCACACCGGGCAGGTCACGCTTGCTCCAACCCCGCGGTGCCCGCGCCGGATTCCCGCCCGAGGTGTTCCAGTTGGGCCCGCACCGACCACTCGGCCGCCCACCACAGCGACCGGTCGACGTCCGCGTAGACCTTCGCGACCACCTCCGCGGCGGTGGTGGCCCCCTCGGCGACCGCCGCCCGGACCTGGTCGAGCCGGGCCCGGCGGTGGGCGAGGTAGAACTCCGCGGCGGCGGCGCAGTCGGCCAGCGCCGGGCCGTGCCCTGGCAGCGCCGGGATCCCCCGGTACGTCGAGAGCAGCTCCAGGCTGGCCAGGTAGTCCCCGAGGTGCCCGTCGGGGTGGGCGACCACGGTGGTGCCCCGGCCCAGGATGGTGTCGCCGGTGAGCACGACCCGCTCGTCGCCGTGCGCGACGACGAAGCAGACCGAGTCGCCGGTGTGGCCGGGGGTCGGCACGAGCCGGATGTCCAGGCCGGGGCCGCCGAGGCTGTCGCCGGGCGTGGTCAGCGGCTCCCCGCCGAGGGTGTGCGCCGGGTCGGCCGCGCGCACGGGCACCCCGTCGAGCAGGTCGCGCAGGCGGGGCGAGCCCTCGGTGTGGTCCGGGTGGCCGTGGGTGATCAGCACCAGCCCGATCGGCCCCCGCGCGGCGATCGCGGCCAGGTGCTCCTCGTCGGCCGGGCCCGGGTCGACGACGACGGCGTGCTCCTGGCCGGGGGCGCGTAGCAGCCAGGTGTTGGTGCCGTCGAGCGTCATCGGCCCCGGGTTCGGGGCACGCAGCAGCGTCACCCAACCCGGCAGCTGGTCGGCGAGCGCCGCTGCCGGCGCGGTGAAGTGCCCGGTCATGGCTGCGATCGTACGGCCCCCGCCGCCACTCCCCGCGATCTTGCAGTTTCCACCCGGGATACGTCCCACTTCACGGCTTTTGCCGGGGCGGTCAGTGCAAGATCGCGGGGTGGGCGCGGGTCAGGCGACCTCGACGATGACCTCGACCTCGACGGGGGCGTCGAGGGGGAGCTCGGCGACGCCGACGGCGGCGCGGGCGTGGCGGCCGGCCTCACCGAACACCGCGCCGAACAGGTCGGAGGCGCCGTTGATCACGCCGGGCACGGCGGTGAAGCCGGGGGCGGCGGCGACGAAGCCGGTCACCTTGACGACCTTGACGACCTTCTCCAGGCCGACCAGCGAGTCGATCGCGGCCAGCGCGTTGAGCGCGCACCGCTCGGCCAGGTCCTTCGCCTGCTCGGCGGAGACGCCGGCGCCGACCTTGCCGGTGGCGAGCAGCTTCCCCTCGACCATCGGCAGCTGCCCGGAGACGTAGACGTGCTGCCCGGACTGCACGGCCGGCACGTAGCTGGCCACGGGCGGGACCACCTCGGGCAGCGTGTGCCCGAGCTCGGCGAGCTTCCCGTGCGGACCGCTGCTCATGCCACCACCTCGCTCCGCTCGGCGGCGCCATGAGGCACCGAGGCGCTGAGCCCGATGATTCGCTCGCTCCGCTCGCTCATGCCTTCGGCCGCTTCAGGTAGGCGACGAGCTGCTCCGGGTTCGGGCCGGGAACCACGGAGACGAGTTCCCACCCGTCCTCGCCCCAGTTGTCGAGGATCTGCTTGGTCGCGTGGACCAGCAGCGGGACCGTGGCGTATTCCCACTTCTGCATCGGTGGAGGGCTCCCTTGGATGGAGTACGACTCTTCGACGCACAGCCTACGGTCCGGCGGCCGGCCGGGGTGCGGGACGCTGCTCCGGAGCGGTGGGCACTTCCCCGCAGGGGCCACTGTGCTCGTACGGCTGCGGGCAGCGCGACCGGTCCGGCAGCAGCAGGTCGCAGAAGACCCGGTGCCGGTTGTTCTGGTCGTCCGCGGTGGACACGGTCGTCTCGCCCGCGTCCAGTTCCGGCAGGAAGCTCAGCGACGTGGCGACGGTGCCGGCCAGCGCGGTGGCCGCCGCCAGGTCGGCGACCCGGATCGGCAGGTGGATGACGTACCCGGGCTCCTCCTCGTCCCGGCCGCGCGCGCCGGGCCGGCCGGCCGTGCGCACCACCTCGACGGGCGGGGCGAACCGCCGGTACGACCGCTCGTTGATCGGCAGGCCGCCGGCCACGCCCTCGGTCTCGCCGGAGGAACCGGCCCCGGTCAGCCAGGCCCGGTCACCCGCCGGGAACTGTGCTCGGGGGATGTTGTCCACGTCGCGCATGCCTTGCCTCCGGACGTCGTACCTGGTCACGTCATCGCCTTGCGGGCCGGGCCCCGGTGCCCGACCTTCCCCCCGCGCCGGTGAGAACGTAGGGCCGGAGGAAGAGTCCCGCCAACAGGACGCGCACGCCCGGTCACGACGAGTCACATATGCGACACATCCCTGGTCAGGGACGAGGCCCCACCTGCCGCCCCGCGAAACCGGCCGACCGACCGCTACCCTTCCGGTCGGACGGGCGCTCGCCGGCTCGCCGCCAGCTCGATCACGCTCGTCGCCGGGGCAGGCGACGACGTCGCACCCCGGGGGAAGAGATGACCCAACCACCCAGCGGCGGCCCCACCGGATCGCCGGCCGGCCAGCCGGACGTCCCGGCCGCTCCCGGCGCCGCCGTGCCGCCCGCGCCGGCAGCAGCCCCGGACCCGTCGATCCCGCCGCCCCCGGCCGGGTACCCGCCGTACCAGCCGCCCGCGCCGGCAGCGGCCCCGGACCCGTCGATCCCGGCCGGGTACCCGCCGTACCAGCCGCCCGCCGCGCCGAAGAAGAAGCGCGGCGTGCTGATCGCCGCCATCGCCCTGGCCGTGATCCTGCTGCTCTGCGCCGGCGGCGGCGTCGTCACCTTCCTGACGCTGCGCAACGTCGAGAGCGGCGAGGGAGCCAAGGAGCCGGCGGTCGCCGTGGACCAGTTCCTCACCGCCGTCTACAAGGACCGCGACGCGGGCAGGGCGGCCGCCCTGGTCTGCTCCTCGTCGCGGGACGAGAAGAAGATCGCCGCCAAGGTCGCCGAGGTCGAGAAGTACGTCGCGGCCCACCAGAACCCCCGGTTCCGGTGGAGCAGCCCGAAGGTGGACGACCGGACCGGCGACCGCGCCACGGTCACCACCAAGGTCACCATGACCACCGCCGACGAGAAGGTCGCCGACCAGGACCTGCGGTTCACCGTGGTGAAGAAGACGGGTTGGTGGGTCTGCGAGGTCGCCTGAGCCCGGCCGCTGGATAGGCTCGACGGGTGCGAGCAGCAGAGCGGCCGGCCGATCCGGCCGGCACCCAGTGGCCGGCCCGCCTCCACGTCGTGACCGGCAAGGGCGGCACCGGCAAGACCAGCGTCGCGGCCGCCCTGGCCCTGGCCCTGGCCGCCGGTGGCCGGCGCACGCTGCTGGTGGAGGTCGAGGGGCGGCAGGGCATCGCCCAGCTCTTCGACACCGACCCGCTGCCCTACGAGGAGCGGCACCTGACCGACGCGCCCGGCGGCGGCGAGGTGCGGGCCCTGGCGGTGGACGCCGAGGAGGCCCTCCTCGAGTACCTGGACATGTTCTACAAGCTCGGCGCGGCGGGCCGGGCGCTGCGCAAGCTCGGGGCGATCGACTTCGCCACCACCATCGCCCCGGGCCTGCGGGACGTCCTGCTCACCGGCAAGGTGAAGGAGGCGACCACCCGCACGGTCGGCCAGCGGCGCGCGTACGACGCGGTGGTGCTGGACGCCCCGCCGACCGGGCGGATCGGCCGCTTCCTGAACGTCACCGCCGAGACGGCCCGGCTGGCCAAGGTCGGCCCGATCAAGACCCAGAGCGAGGGGGTCGCGGCGCTGCTGCGTTCCCCGATCACCGCCGTGCACGTGGTGACCCTGCTGGAGGAGATGCCGGTCCAGGAGACGGTCGACGCGATCGCCGAGCTGACCTCGTTCGGCTTCCCGGTGGGGCGGGTGATCGTCAACGGCACCCGGCCGCCGCTGCCCGCGGGTCGCGCGGTGGGCCCGGCCGAGCTGGAGCGGGGGCTGCGCGCCGCCGGGCTGCCGGCGGACCGGGACACCGTCGCCGGGCTCGCCGTGGAGGCACGCGACCAGGCGATCCGCCGCGAGCTGGAGGATTCGCTGCGGGCCGACCTGATGGAGCTGGGGCTGCCGCTGACCGAGCTGCCGCTGCTGCCCGACGGGGTGGACCGCGCCGGGCTGGACCGGCTGGCCGAGGCCCTCCTCCGGGCGGATTGACTCACACCAGCCACCGGCACGGGCACGGCGACCGACCCGGCCCGATACGCTCGATTGGTGCCTTCCGAAGACGCGGCGCCGCAGCTGGATGTCGACCAGATCCTCGCCGATCCCGGCGTGCGGATCGTGGTCTGCTGCGGGGCGGGCGGGGTGGGGAAGACGACCACGGCCGCCGCGCTCGCGCTGCGGGCCGCCGAGCAGCACGGCCGGCGGACGGTGGTGCTCACCATCGACCCGGCCCGCCGGCTGGCCCAGTCGCTCGGGCTGACCGAGCTGGACAACACCCCCCGCCAGGTCAAGGGGATCGACGTCGAGGCCAGCGGCGGCGAACTGCACGCCATGATGCTGGACATGAAGCGCACCTTCGACGACGTGGTGCTCCAGCACACCGATCAGGCGAAGGCGGCGGAGATCTTCGCCAACCCCTTCTACCAGGCGATGAGTTCGACCTTCGCCGGCACGCAGGAATACATGGCGATGGAGAAGCTGGGCCAGTTGCACGCCCGGGGCGAGTGGGATCTGATCGTGGTGGACACCCCGCCGTCCCGCTCGGCGCTGGACTTCCTGGACGCCCCGGCCCGGCTCTCCCGCTTCCTCGACGGGCGGATGCTGCGGCTGCTGCTCGCCCCGGCGCGCACCGGCGGGCGGAGCATGTTCAGCCTGGTGACCGCCTCGTTCGGGATGTTCTCCAAGGTCGTGCAGAAGGTGCTCGGCGCCCAGTTGCTGACCGACCTCTCCGGCTTCGTCGCCGCGCTCGACTCGATGTTCGGCGGGTTCCGGCAGCGCGCCGAGCAGACGTACCGCATCCTCCAGGCGCGGGAGACGGCGTTCCTGCTGGTCGCGGCGCCGGAGCCGGACGCGGTCCGGGAGGCCGCCTACTTCGCGGGCCGGCTGCGCGAGGAGAGGATGCCGCTGGCGGGCCTGGTGCTCAACCGGGTGCACCGGCCGGCGGTGCCGGGCCTCGGCGCGGCGGAGAGCATGGCCGCCGCGGAGCGCCTGGCCGACCTGGGTGGGCACGAGGGCACCGTCGACGTGCTGCGGGCCCACGCGGCCCTGGCCCAACAGGCGGTACGCGAGCGCCAGGTGGCGGCCCGGTTCACGGAGGCCTTCCCGGCGGTGCCGGCGGTGTCCGTGACGGCGCAGCCCGCCGACGTGCACGACGTCGACGGGCTGCGGACGATCGGCGCGGCGATCAGCCGGCCGTGACGGCGTTCAGCCGGCGGCGGTGACGAGGATCTTGTCCTTGCCGGCCTTGTCCTTGGCGTTCTTCTTCATCGCGGCCTCGAACATCTTGCGCCAGCTCGTCACCTGGGGGTGACGGCGCAGCAGCGCGCGGCGTTCGCGTTCGGTCATGCCACCCCACACGCCGAACTCGATCCGGTTGTCCAGCGCGTCGGCCAGGCACTCGTACCGGACTGGGCAGCTCCGGCAGATCCGCTTGGCCACGTTCTGTTCGGCGCCCTGTACGAACAACGCGTCCGGGTCCCCGTTCTGACACGCCGCCAGCGACGGCCAGTCAGTGATCATGCCCATGTGTACTCGTCCCCCCTTGCAGTACCTACCGACCCCGTCGCGGACCAGCCGGCAATTCCCCCCGATCGCCCGGCGCGCCTTCCCCAAGGCCGCACGGACGACATGTGGCTCGGTCGCCGCCCCCATCATGCTCTGTAGTCGCCTGATTACGCAACGTTGTCGGCTAAATCCATCATTCCGGACACTCCCGGCTTCCCGGGCTTCGCGACCGCCGGTTACCCCGCCGGAGTCCGTGAAAACGCTGCGGGCCCCCTCGGGAAGGAGGGAGACTCGACGCCGGATTCACGCAACCACGCACCGGGGGTCGTGCGTTTAGCACAACGAGGTCGGCGCGCGCAGGAAATGGGGAAAGAAGCCCCGGCGCCCCTCGTTCCCTACTCGCGTACCCTGTCGAGGTGACCTGGATGCGGAAACGTGACCACAATGTGCTGACCAACGCCGCATCGCTACTCATATGTGGCCTGTTGGCCGGCGTGGTGGTCGCGGCGGCGGCCTTCCCCGCGGTGGCGATGTCCGGCCTGGCCGCCAAGGCCGGCGCCGAGACCTTCGGCGCGTTGCCCAAGGAGCTGACCGTGGCCCGCGCGCCGCAGATCAGCTACCTGTACGCCGCCGACGGCAAGACCCCGCTGGCGACCATGTACGACGAGAACCGTCGCGACGTGAAGCTGGCCGACATCGCGCCCATCATGCAGAAGGCGATCATCGCCGCCGAGGACCACGACTTCTACAAGCACAACGGCGTGGACCTCAACGGCATCGCCCGGGCCTTCGTCAACAACCAGTCCGGCGCGTCCAGCCAGCAGGGCGCCTCGACGCTGACCATGCAGTACGTCCGCCTGGCCATCGCCTACTCGGCGACCCACCCGGCCGACGTGGTCGCGGCCACCGAGGACACCAGCGCCCGCAAGCTGCGCGAGATGCGCTACGCCATCCAGATCGACAAGGAGCTCTCCAAGGACGAGATCCTGGAGCGCTACCTGAACATCGCCGCGTTCGGCAACGGCGCGTACGGCATCTACGCCGCCAGCCAGGTCTACTTCAACAAGCCGCCGAGCAAGCTCAAGATCGAGGAAGCCGCCATGCTCGCCGGCATGGTGAAGGCGCCGAGCACCAACGACCCGACCACCAAGAGCGGCTACAAGGCGGCGGTCGAGCGGCGCAACTACGTCATCGACAACATGGTCGAGATCGGCGCCATCACCCAGCAGGAGGCGGACGCGGCGAAGGCCGTCCAGCTCAAGGTCACCGGCAAGCGGGCGCCCAACGGCTGCGTCTCGACCAACGAGAAGGGCTGGGGCTTCTTCTGCGACTACTTCTACCGCTGGTGGATGCAGCAGGAGACCTTCGGCTCGACCTCGTACGACCGGGAGCGGCGGCTCAAGAGCGGCGGCTACACCGTGGTCACGACGCTCGACCCGCAGGCCCAGCGCGGCGCCGACAAGGCCGTCCGCAAGGCCAAGTCGGTGAACAGCAAGGAAGCCGCCATGGTCGCGGTGGTCGAGCCGGGCACCGGCCGGGTCCGGGCGCTGGCGGTCAACCGCATCTTCAAGCTCGACGACCCGAAGAAGCCGGCGAACAAGCCGCACAGCGACCCGAAGCAGAAAAGGAAGGGCAAGCTCGGCAACTACCCGAACACGGTGAACCCGCTGCTCTCCGGCGGTGACGGCATCACGGGTTACCAGGCCGGCTCGACCTTCAAGATCTTCACCATCGTGGCCGCCTTGGAGAAGGGCATCCCGCTCGGCTACACGATCAACGCTCCGCAGCAGTTCAAGTCGGAGTACATCATCGACAGCAGCAGCCCGGCTGCGTGCCCCGGCACCCACTTCTACTGCCCGACCAACTCGGGCAAGAAGGCCGGCGGCGTACAGAACATGTGGAGCGCCTTCGCGCAGTCGATCAACACGTACTTCGTGCCGTTGCAGCAGCAGGTCGGCGCGGAGAACGTGGTCGACGTGGCCAAGCGGCTCGGCATCCAGTTCCGGCAGAGCGAGGACGCGAAGTTCGCCGGCACCAAGGACGCCGCGCACCAGTGGGGCGCCTTCACTCTCGGCGTCTCGCAGACCACTCCGCTGGAGCTGGCCAACGCCTACGCCACCCTCGCCGCGGACGGCAAGTACTGCGAGCCGATCCCGGTGCAGGAGATCAAGGACCCGGAGGGCAAGAAGCTCGACATCGCCAACCCGCGCTGCGAGAAGCGCGTCAGCACCGAGGTGGCCCGCGCCGCCGTGGACGCGGCCCGCTGCCCGGTCGGTGACAACTCCTCCACCAGCAGGTGCGGCGGCAGCCGTACGGCCGCGAACGTCAGGGGCATCGTCAACGCGCCGGTGGCCGGCAAGTCCGGCACCACCGACTCGGAGAAGACCGCCTCGCTGGTCGCGATGACCAAGCAGTACGCGGTGGCCGGCATCATGGCCGACCCGGACTGGCCGCAGACCAACGCCAGGATGAAGCACAAGGAGCACGACGGCATCAACCCGCCGGTCTACGAGACGCTGCGCGACGCCATGAAGGGCAAGAAGCGGATCAACTTCGAGCCCCCGGGCCAGAAGATCTCCGAGGGCGACCAGCGCCGGATCCCGGACGTGAAGTGCCTGGACGTGGAGCAGGCGAAGTCCCGGATCGAGGCGGAGGGCTTCGACGCGGTCGTCTCCGACATCAAGGTCCCGTCGAGCTGCGCCCCGGGCAAGGCGGCGGGCACCAGCCCCGACGGCCGGACCATCAAGGGCGGCGTGGTGACCATCCAGATCAGCGCCGGCGGCGGCACCGCCCCGGGCAGCGACACCAAGCCGACCACCCCGGGCCGTCCGCCGGGCCGCAACGGCGGCTGAGCCGCCCGGACCGACGGGAACGGGCGGGCACCCCACGCGGGGTGCCCGCCCGTTCCGCGTACGTCGTGGATTGTTCGTCGAACTGGATCAGAAGCACTCGGTGTATTTGGTGTCGTTACTCCTGACAGTCTCGAACGGCTCCGAATTTCGGCTCAAATGACGGCGAGGATAAGGAAGGATATCCCTTGCGGGACACCCTTCCTTATCGGCTTGCGTGACCTTTAGGCCCGCATGGCGGTGAACGACTAGACGACGGTGATCGGGTAGCCCGCTTCGTCGCAGTAACCGTCTAGGTACCACCTGAGTGCGTCACGCGTCTGCGGACCGTACACGCCGTCCGCCGTGATGCCCTCCGCCTGCTGCGCGGCGATCAGCGCCGACTTGGTTGCCGGGCCGAAGTCTTGGTCGAGGGCGATATTCTTGCCGTAGCAGTACTTGAGGCTGCGCTGAAGCAGCAGGACAGCACTGCTGTTGGCTCCCTGCGCCATGCCGCAACTGGTGCTCGATGCCGTGCTGCCGGTGGAAGGCAGTGCCACCGGGCTCGCACTCCACAAGTTGTCGCTCGCCACCCGCACCGTCCGGCTGCACGTCGCTTGGACGATGATGTCAGCCGACGCCGCCGACGGGGCGACGAACACGGCCCCCAGAGTTCCGGCAACCACAAGACCTGCGGCAAATCCGCGCTTCATTAAGAAACCCTTCCTCGATGCAATGAGGCAACGGGGAATTGAATTGCCAGCCGGCCCGATTGCACCCCCGTTGCGCACTCTGCCGACAGGAAGACCTTCTCATGGAACTCAATGCGACGCAATAGACGCGTGACAATACTCAGCGTCACGAAGAAGCCTAACGAAAACCTGCGCTCCCCAATCGCCAGCAGACTTTTCGCAGGTCACTGATTACCGCTTCAACCTCGCACCGTAACCCATCGTTACAAGCCGAGCTGTCGGCGTACCTCCGCGGCCACCCGGCCGCCCTCGGCCCGGCCGGCCACCGCGGCCTGGGCCGCCTTCATGGCCGGGCCCATCTGCGCCTTGCCGGTGAAGCCACCCGCGGCGAGCGCCCCCGCGACCAGGTCGGTCAGCTCGGCCTCGGAGAGCTGCTTCGGCAGGTAGCGCTCCAGCACCTCGCCCTCGGCGGTCTCCTTCGCGGCCTGCTCGGTGCGGCCGGCGTCGGCGAAGGCGGTCGCGGCCTCCCGGCGCTTCTTCGCCTCCTTGGTCAGCACCGCGAGCACCTCGTCGTCGGTGAGCTCGCGCTTGGCCTTGCCGGCGACCTCGGCGGTGCCGACGGCGGCGAGCGCCATCCGCAGGGTGGAGGTGGTCAGCTCGTCGCGCGCCTTGAGAGCGGCGCGCATGTCGGCAGTCAGACGGTCCTTCAGCGTGCTCATGGACGGTGAAACTACCCTGAACGCCATGCGAAAGCGCACACTATTCCGGCTTGCGACCGGGACCGCCGCGTTGGGCGCGGCGACCCTGGCGTACGCGTCGCTCGTCGAGCGCAACATGTTCACCCTCCGGCGGTACGACGTGCCGGTGCTGCCGGCCGACGCCGAGCCGCTGCGCGTCCTGCACCTGTCCGACCTGCACATGATGCCCGACCAGGGGCGCAAGCAGCGCTGGGTGGCGTCGCTGGCCGCGCTCGACCCCGACCTGGTCGTGGTGACCGGGGACAACATGGCGCACCCCGGCGCCGTGCCCGGCGTACTGCGCGCCCTCCAGCCGCTCCTCGACTACCCGGGGGCCTTCGTCTTCGGCTCCAACGACTACACCGGGCCGGTCTGGAAGAACCCGTTCACCTACTTCCTGCCCGACCGTGAGTACACCGAGGGCGCGGAACTGCCGCACGAGGAGCTGCGCGACGTCCTCACCGGGGCCGGCTGGGCGGACCTGAACAACGCCCGCACCGTCGTCAAGGCCGGTGGCCGGGCGGTCGAGCTGCTCGGGGTCGACGACCCGCACATCGAGCGGGACGACTACGACTCCGTCGCCGGGCCGGTGTCGCCCGCGGCCGACCTGTCGATCGCGCTGACCCACTCCCCCGAGCCGGCCGTGCTCGACCGGATGGCCGCCGACGGCTTCGGGCTGCTGCTCGCCGGGCACACCCACGGCGGCCAGGTCTGCGTGCCGGGCGTCGGGGCGCTGGTCACCAACTGCGGCCTGCCCCGCTCCATGGCGCGCGGCCTGCACCGCTGGCCCGGGTCCGACTCCTGGCTGCACGTCTCCGCCGGCCTCGGCACCCACCCGACCGCGCCGGTCCGGTTCGCCTGCCCGCCGGAGGCGAGCGTGCTCACCCTGATCCCCCGCTGACCCGTACGCCGGCAGGCCGGGCCGGCTCCCCGGCCTGCCGGGACAGTGCCGCCGATCGCGCTGTCGAGCTGCCCCGTCCATGGGACCGGGCGGGCCGCCCGGACCACCGGGGGTACCGAGTTTGACCACCGGAGCGGGTGGGCTACTATTTGTCGGCACGCCTCGGGGTGTGGCGCAGCTTGGTAGCGCGCTTCGTTCGGGACGAAGAGGTCGTCGGTTCGAATCCGGCCACCCCGACCAGAGGTAAGAGGGCACATCCAATCGCTGGATGTGCCCTCTGGCGTTTCCTGGACGTCCAACTCGGTGTGGCGAGGCTCACTTCATGTCCAGGCGGCCCGGTCGAGGCCGCCAGGGGAAGAGGCTGCAGGTGGTCCGCGTGTCGCAGCTCAGGTAACCGCTCGTGCGGTGGGCCGCCCCATCCGGGACGGCCCACCGCGTCAGCGCCTGTCAGGAGACGTCGACCAGGAAGGAGTAGTTCGTCGCGTCGGTCCACACCCCGTCGGCCGTACGTCCGCGCACCCTCATGGTGTGCGAACTCGTCGAGGTCGGGGTGTAGCTGACGGTCGCAACCCCGGCACCGTTCGCCGGCACCATCACCGGCTCGCCGTCATCGACCCTGTACTCGAACTCCACCACGCCCGGCATGCCCTGCGTGAAGGTGAACTCACCCGGCACGCCCACGCCACCGGCCCACTGACCGGACGGGTAGGTAGCCGACGACACCAGCGGTGCCGTGCCGACCAGGAACGGGTAGTCCGTCTGAGGGGTGTACTCGCCAGCCGCGGTCCGGCCCCGCACCGAGAAGACGTTCTCGCCGTTGCGGTCCATGGTCACCGAGATGTCGGTCACCAAGGCGTCGGGGGTCTTCGGCACGCTCTGCCAGGCGCCACCGTTGAGCTGGTACTCGAAGGTCGTCACCTCGCCGATCTCGGTGTAGACCCCGAACCTGCCGGTCGCGCCGATCCCGCCACGGGGCGTGTACTCGTCGTAGGCGCTGCTCACGTTCACGCGCGGGTCACGGACGCGGAAGTAGTACCGCCGCTCCGCGCTGACCGTGCCATCGGCCGTCCGGCTCGTGACCGTCAACAGGGTGTGCCCGGGATGGGCCGGCGTGATCTCGACCGTCGCCCTGCCGTCCGCTCCCGCGGCGACGACCTGCTCCTCGCCGCTGTACTCCAGCACGTAGCGGTACTCCACCACGCCGGAGCGGCCCGGGTTGAAGGTGAACCGACCCGGCTGGCCGGGCTGACCGGCGGCGTCGTTCTCGGGGTAGTCGCTGGACGACACCACCGGCGCGTCGCTGACCTCGAACGTGTAGGTCCGCGGTGGCGAGAAGGACCCGTCCAGGAAGCGCGTCCGTACCGTGAGCGTGTTGCTGCCGGAGCGGTCGGGTGCAAGCGTCACGTAAGCCCAGCTGTACTCCGGATCTACGGTCTGCTCGGGCCCGTCGTTGAGCCGGTAGAGGTAGACGTCCACGTCCGGCATCGCCG
The DNA here is from genome assembly GCF_040643125.1 of Micromonospora sp. NPDC047465. NCBI lineage: Bacteria > Bacillati > Actinomycetota > Actinomycetes > Micromonosporales > Micromonosporaceae > Micromonospora > Micromonospora sp. NPDC047465. The sequence continues at coordinate 69,977 of NZ_JBEYTP010000011.1, read as the reverse complement.
TGTCGAAGGTGAACTCGCCGGGGATGCCCACGCCGCCCCACGCGCCGTGCTCGTAGTAGGTGCTGGAGTAGACGGTCGGCTTGATGTCGATGACGTTGAACTCGTACTGCGCGATCTCGGAGACGGTGCCGTCGGCGCTGATGCTGCGCACCTTCAGCACGTACCAGTTCGGCTCCGTCGGCGTCCATCGCAGCACCGCGGCGCCGTCTGCTCCCGCCTCGATCCGCTGCCAGTCGTCGTAGAGGAAGGCGTACTCGTACGCCACCACGCCGGGGCGGCCGGGCCGGAAGGTGAAGCTGCCCGGACGATCGACCACGCCGTCGTGGTCGGGGAAGGCGAAGTCGGTCGACCCGATCAACGGGGTGTCGCGGACCCACACGTCCTCCGTGTGCGCGCCGACGAACTCGGTACCGACGTAACTGCGCACGTGAAGCCTGATGGAACCAGCCTGCGGAAACACCACCGGGACCTCCGTGGTGCCAGCGGCGTTCGCCGGGACCCTGACCTCGTCGCCGTCACCGATCCGGTAGCCGAACTCGGTGACCCCCTCGACGTTGGTCCAGATCGCCAACTGGCTCGGCAGGCCGACACCGCCGACCGTCACCCGCACTCCCGGCGCGGTCGATCGCACGAGGAACCGGTAATCGGTCACCTCGGAGGAGTTCGACGCGCTGTCCACACTCCGCACGCTGAGATACTCGACGAACGAGGTCGGCGTGTACTCGAACGTCGCGTCCGCGCCCGGTTCCGGCGCGGGGACGTAGTTGTACGTCTGGCCGAAGCGTCCCCAGTAGTAGCCGACCACGTCCGGCGATCCATTCGCCTTCAACGTGAACGTGCCCGGAACTCCCGAGCCGCCATGCGGCAGGCCGTCATCCGGGTAAGTGGCCGAGGTGATCACGGGTGCGGCCGGCCGCTCCCCGTCGACCTTCACGTAGCACGGCTCGGCCCACTCCGAGTAGTCGTGACCGTCGTAGGCACGGGCGGTCCAGGCCACCACGGTGCCGTGCGGGTATCGCGCCATGTCCCAGCCGACCTTGGAGAGCGTGGCGCCGTAACTCGACCCGAACCGCTCGGAACGCTGGTCCTCATGGCCGACCGGCCAGGCGGCGAACTGCCCGGTGAAATTGAAGTCGTTGCTGTCCGCGTCCGCGCCCCGGACCATCAGGGTGTGGTTACGCGCCCCCACGGGCTGCGGGTCCTCCTTCGAACCGCACGACCAGGACGGAAACTCGAGCCCGATCTGCGCCACGGTCGGTGCGCGGTTGGCCTCGCTGCGGATCGTGGGGAACGGGCGGAACTTTCTGCCGTGGGAGAGCTTTCCTTCGAAGCCGTGCGGCACGCGAATCTCGACGGTGAGGGTCTGCTCGTCCTGGTTCGCCAGCTTCTGCAACGCGGGCATGATGTCCCACACCAGGTAGCCGGGGCAGGTGGCCGCCCCGCCGGCCTGGACGGTGCCGAGCAGCTCACGTCGGCGCGGCGTCGACTCCCAACTCGTGGTCGCCTTGATCGGATCGGTGCGCCAGAGCTCGACCGGCTGGGCCGACCCGCAGTCCGCCGCCGAGCGCTCCGCGATGACCAGGTCCGCCTTGTGGATGACGGCTCCACGGAAGCGCGAGATGTCGAAGGTGAAGTAGGACCGAGACTTGTGCTTGTTGCCGTCCGCGTCCGCCCAGGCGCCGATCGGCGCGTCTCCGGCGGGGTTGACGAACGACCGGTCGGGCAGGTGGGAATCGGTGTAGGCCCAGCCGGACCTGACCACATCCCGCTGCTCGTAAGCCTGTGCCGGCATCGTGACGACATTGACCAGACCCACACCAAGCATGATCCCGAGTGATGCGGCCACCAATCTTCGTGCGCGCACGGGCAATTCCTTCCCCCTGGTAATGGCGCGCTTCGCCATCGAGGGGCCCGAGCATATCGAGGTACGGCTACGTCCCACCGACCCGAAAATCGGGTCGGCTCCGACCGTCGACGGCCCCGCCGGCGCTCAGGTCGTACGCCAGGGGAGGGCGTCGCCGGCGCGACCCGGCTGGCGGCACTCGGACGCGCTCAGTCGTGGCGTTCGGTGCGCGCGATCTCGGCGAACGCGGCGGTCAGGTAGCCGTCGAGCGGCCGGCCGGTCGCGGCGAGCAGGTCGGCCACGAGCAGCGGCGCGTGCCGCGCCACGGCCGGCGGGTCGGGCGGGGACTCGTCGCCGTCCGGGTCGTAGACGCCGAGGGCGCCCGCCAGCAGGACGAGCACCACGTGCGGGTCGACGTCGGGCCGCCACCGCGCCGCGTCCCGTACGCAGCGTTCGAGCACCTGCCGGACGTCGTCGCCGTCCAGGCCGTCCGGGTGGCCCTCCTCCAGCAGCAGCCGGACCACCGCGCCGAGGACCAGGCCGGACCGTTCGGCCGCGGCGAGCCGGGCCACCGAGACGTCGTACGCGTCGGGGTCGCGTTCGCGCGCGGCGGCGACCGCGTCGGCGGCGGCGGTGGCGATCTCGCGGGCCGGTGCGGGCAGGTGTCGCCAGGTCGTGGTCATCCGGGCCAGCATCGCAGACGGGCCCGACAGCGAGCCGGCCCCGGCACCACGGCGCGGGCCGGTCGGCGCGAACGTGTCCTTGGTCACCGGGCGGCGTCGGGCCGCGCGGGGCGGGTCGTAAACGGCTCGCCTGTCGTCGTACCCGGCGCACAGAATCGCGGCATGCTCAGTCGTGCCCTGCCCCGCCGGCCGGAAGCCCGGCGGATCCTTGTCGGCACCCTGCTGTCGGCGGTCGGGCGCGGCCTCACCCTGCCGTTCCTGTTCATCTACCTGACCGACGTCCGCGGCCTCACCGACGCCCGCGCCGGCCTGGTGATCGGCTGGTACGGCGCCGTCACCCTGGCCCTGTCGCCGCTCGGCGGCACGCTCATCGACCGCTTCGGCGCGCGCCGGATCGTCGTACCGTGCCTGCTCGTCGAGGCGGCCGGCACCGGCTCGCTGGCGCTGGTCGACTCGACCGCCTCGGCCTTCGTGGTGATCACGCTGATCGCGATCGGCAGCTCGGCCATCTGGTCCGGGCAGAACACCATCCTCGCCTCGCTCACCGACGACGACGAGCGGCAGCGGGTCTACGGGCTGAACTTCGCCCTGCTCAACCTCGGCATCGGCATCGGCGGCCTGATCTCCGGCGCGATCGTCGACACCGCCCGCCCGGTCACCTTCCAGGCGATCTACGTGCTCGACGCGATCAGCTATCTGATGCCCGCGCTGATCCTGCTGAGCCTGCCCCGGGTGGGCCACCGGCTCACCGCCGGGCCGACCGGGGACCGTCCGTCGGCCGGCGGCTACCTCACCGTGCTGCGGGACCGGCCGTTCCGCCGGCTGGTCGTCTTCGGCCTGGTCCTGACCACCTGTGGGTACGCGCAGATCGAGGTGGGCTTCGCCGCGTACGCCGTGCGCGTGGTGGAGGTGACGCCGCGCGTGGTGGCCTGGGCGTTGGCCGGCAACACGGTGATGATCGTGCTCGCCCAGCTGTTGGTCATCCGCCGGATGGAGGGGCGCAGCCGGACGGGCGGGCTGGCCGTGGTGGGCGCGGTCTTCGCGACCGCCTGGCTGGTCCTCGGCGCCGCCGGCCAGGTCGGTCCGGGCAACGCGCTGGTCGCCGCCCTCGGCGTGGTGGCCTGCTCGGCCATCTTCGGCTTCGGCGAGACGCTGTTGTCGCCGGTGATGCCCGCGCTGACCAACGCGCTCGCCACGGACGAGCTGCGCGGGCGTTACAACGCCATGAGTTCGATGATCTTCGGCATCAGCGGGGTGATCGGCCCGGTGACGGCGGGTCCCCTGATCGGGGCGGCCGACGGCCGGATCTGGGTCGCGGTGGTGGTCGGCGGCTGCCTGGTGGCCTCGCTGCTCGCGCTCTCCCTGCGCCCGCTGCTCACGGCGGTCCAGGACGGCCGCGTGCCGGCTGCCACGCCGGCCGCCGAGCCGGCCCCCGCCCACGTCTGACCGCCACGGGGCGCAGCGGAGACGGGCCCCGGAGCAGGTGCTCCGGGGCCCGTCGGGTGCGCACGTCGCCTCAGGCGGCGGCGACCTCCGCAGTGGTGCGGATGCGGTCCAGCGCCGGCGCCGAGACCGGGGACTCGGCGGCCAGGTACGCCACGAACGCGTCCAGGTCGATCATCCCGGTGACCACGTTGGTGCCGCCGGTGAGGACGCTGAAGCCGTCGCCGCCGCCGGAGAGGAAGTTGTTCACCGTGACCCGGTAGGTGGCACCGGCGTCGACCGCCACGCCACCGAAGCTGAGGCTGCCCCGGACCACCCGGGTGCCCGCGCACGGGTCCGCCACGGTGCCGGTGGTGCCGGCCGGGTCGACGACGTACCGGACGGTCGACGACGGGTAGAGCGTCCGGCCGGTGACGAACTGCTGCTCCAGCACGCAGTAGAGCTGCGCGCCGGTGAGGTCGAGCGTCACGAGGTTGTTGCCGAACGGCTGCACCGTGAAGGCCTCCTCGTAGGTGACCACGCCGGCGTCGAGGTCGGCGCGTACGCCGCCAGGGTTCATGAAGGCGGCGACCGCGCCCTGCTCGTCGTCGGTGGCGGCGAGCTGCGCGTCGGCGATCAGGTTGCCCATCGGGGACTCGCCCAGGGTCTTGTCGAAGAGAATCTCCTGGGTCCTCTTGATCGCCGTGGTGGTCTGGCCGACCTCGCGGCCGGCCACCGGGCCGAGCACGGTCTTGTAGCGGTTGATCAGGTCGGTCTGCGCCGGGTCCCTGTCGACGTCCCGGTTGACCACCACGTTCTCGGCCTTGGCGGTGATGACGTCACCGGTGCGCCGGTCGATGGAGAGGTCGATGTCGGTGACCAGGCGGCCGAACGAGCTGGCGCTGGTGACCAGCTTGCCGGCGATGTCGCAGTTGTACGCCTGGTGGGTGTGGCCGCTGACGACGACGTCGATCGACGGGTCCATCCGGTTGGCGATGTCCACGATGGGGCCGGAGATGCCCTTGCAGTCGTTGATGCCGCCGGTGGCGTCCTGGGTGCCGCCCTCGTGCAGCAGCACGACGATGGTCTCGACGCCCTTGGCACGCAGCTCGCGGGCGTACCGGTTGGCGGTCTGCGCCTCGTCGGCGAAGGTCAGGCCGGCGACGCCCTGCGGGCTGACGATCTGCGGGGTGCCCTCCAGCGTCATGCCGATGAAGCCGACCTTGACGCCCTGCACCTTGTGGATGGCGTACGGGGCGAGCAGCGGCTGGCCGGTGGCGGTCCTGAACGCGTTGGCCGACAGGTACTGGAAGCCGGCGCCCTCGTACGGGGTGCCGTCGGCGCAGCCGTCGACGGGGTGGCAGCCGCCGTTCTGGATGCGCAGCAGCTCGTCGGCGCCCTCGTCGAACTCGTGGTTGCCGACGCTGGCGTAGTCGAGCCCGGCCAGCGACAGCGCCTCGATGGTCGGCTCGTCGTGGAACGCGGCGGAGAGCAGCGGGGAGGCGCCGATCAGGTCGCCGGCCGCCACGGTGATGGTGTTCTGCTCCTTGGCGGCGCGCTTGCGCAGCTCGGCGAGCTGGGTGGCGAGGTATTCGGCCCCGCCGGCGGGCTGCCCGGCGATGGTGCCGTTGGTGGTGCCGGTCGGCGGTTCGAGGTTGCCGTGGAAGTCGTTGAGGGCGAGCAGCTTGACGGCGACCGGCTTCGGGCCGGCGTCCGCCTGGTCGGGGGTGGTCGTGACCGCGCCGAACGCGGTCACGGCGAGCGCGGTCAGGCCGATGGCGGCCCGACGCATCCCGGGGATGGACATGGAACTCCTCGTGAGAAGCCGGCGCGGGCGCCCGGACGATGGTGACGCCGGTCGGGCCCGCGCCGTCGGCGGGGTTCGGTCGCGGTGGCGGCGGTGGGGGACCGCCGCCGCGTCGGGGACAGCCTCTCATCGCCGGCCGCCGCCGGTCGACCGGGGCGGGCCCCGCAGACCTGGGGATACGTCTTCGATCGGGGGACGTCTGGACGGGCGTTTCCGACATGCCCGGCCGGCGATGGCCGGTCGTCGCGGTTGTCGGTGGGCTGGTCTAGAAAGGACCGGACGGACGGCGTACGACGGGAAGGATGATCGGATGAGCGAGGGCCCGGTGGTGGAGACGGTGCGGTCGGCCGACGGCACCCGGATCGCGTACGAGCGCGCGGGCGACGGGCCAGCGATCATCCTGGTCGGCGGCGCCTTCAACGACCGGTCGACCACCCGGGCGCTGGCCGGGGCGCTCGCGCCGGACTTCACCGTCGTCGGCTACGACCGGCGCGGCCGGGGCGACAGCGGCGACACCGCGCCCTACGCGGTCGACCGGGAGATCGAGGACATCGCGGCGCTGGTCGCCGCGGTCGGCGGCACTGCGCACCTCTACGGCGTCTCGTCCGGCGCGATCCTCGCCGCGCTCGCCACGGCGCACGGGCTGCCGGTCGGCGGGCTCGCCCTGTTCGAGCCGCCGTTCCAGGTCGGCCCGCAGACCGGCCCCCGGCCGGACGTCTCGGCCCGGACGGCCGAGCTGATCGCCGCCGGCGACCGGGCCGGTGCGGTCGAGGCGTTCATGCTCCACGCGGTGGGGCTGCCCGCCGAGGCGGTGGCCGGGATGCGCGGCGAGCCGGTGTGGCCCCACCTGGAGTCGCTGGCGCACACCCTCCCGTACGACACGCTGATCAGCGCCGGCGGCGTGCCGCCGGTCGACCGCCTGGCCACGATCACCGTCCCCACCGTGGTGGTCGACAGCACGGGCAGCCCGCGGTGGTTGCGCGACGGCGCCCGCGCGGCGGCCGAGGCGATTCCGGGTGCCCGCCACGTCAGCCTCGACGGCGGCTACCACGAGGTGCCGGCCGAGGCGCTCGCCCCGGTGCTGCGCGACGTCCTCCTCCGCTGACGCCCGTCCGCCTCACCGACGGCAGCGGCATGCCGGGCGCTATTGACGGCCGCTGATACACCGGAGTGGGTGAGCGCCGGAGGAGGCAGGGTGTCGGAGGAGCAGAAGAACCGGGCCCTCGAGGCGGCCCTGGCGGACGCGGCGGCGATCCGGACGACGATCGAGCGCAAGGCCAACCACAACCAGGCGCTCGTCGGGGCGAACCTGACCGCGGTCGCGGCGGTCGCCGGCTTCGTCCTCTCGGAGAAGGCAGACCTCCGGATGTTCCTGCTCCTGCCGGTGCTCAGCACCGCCCTGGGGCTGAGCGTCGTCTCCCAGTACCGGGACATCCGCATCGCCGGTCAGTACCTCGAGCAGGTGTTGCGCCCCGCCATCGCGCGCTACACCGGCGAGCCCAGCCTCTTCGGCTGGGAGGTCTTCTACTGGCGACGCAAGCACGACGGGCACGTGGCGCAGGCGCTCGCCATGGGGGTGATCTTCCCGGGGGTGTCCACCCTCGCCCTGGCGGTCACGTTCCCCGGCATCCGCACGACCGCCGACAAGCTGGCCTGGGCCGTCGGGGCGGCCATGCTCCTGCTGCTGCTCGGCGCCTGGTCCAACCGTCTCCACGAGATGGTCCGCTCCCGTTGGGCCCGGTTCCGCCGCGCCTCGCCCCGCCGGGCGCCCGACGAGCCGGCCCGGTCCGGCGACGACGGCACCCGCACGCCGACGGCGGCCTGACCAGCCCCGAGGGTCCCGGTCCTCCCCGTTGTCCGCCCGAGGGAAGAGACGGTGCGCCGGTCAGCCCGGCACCCGGTCCGTCCCGGCGGTCAGCGCCCCAGGTCAGAATCCGCAGGTCTTGCCGGCGGCGTGGCTGACCTGCACCAGGTGGGTGACGCAGCCGCCCCTGGCGACCTGGTGCAGCAGGAAGCCGGTCGGCTCGGTGACCCAGCCGATCTGCTCGTCGGCGCTCATGGTGAGCGAGCACTGCCGCCAGGTGCTCGGCGCGGTGGTGAGCACCGTGCCGGCGAAGGTCACCGTGACCGGGCGGTGGACGTGCCCGGCGACCACCCGGGCGACGTGCGGGTGCCGGGCGATCACCTCGGCCAGCGCGTCCCCGTCGGTCAGCCGGATGTCGTCGGCGACGGGGATGCCGACCGGCGCCGGCGGGTGATGCAGGCAGACCACGGCCGGCACCTCCGGCCGGCCAGCCAGCACCCCGTCCAGCCAGCCGAGCTGGTCCTCGCCGAGGCACCCGGCGCCGTCGCCGGCCGGCATCAGCGAATCCAGCACCACGATCGTCGCCTCGGGGTGGTCGACGTGGTAGTAGGCCGAGAAACCGCCACCGAGCCACGGCGTGCCGCCGAAGGTGTCGAGGAGCGACTCCCGGTCGTCGTGGTTGCCGGCGACCAGGTGCACCGGCAGCGGGAACCGGCCGATGATCTCGCGCAGCGCGGCGTACTCGTCGGGGCGGCCGTGGTCGACGAGGTCGCCGGTGATGACCACGCACTCCGGCCGGGGGTCCAGCGCCAACACCCGGCCGAGGGCACGGTGCAGGCCGACGGCCGGTTCGGCGGCGAGTACGCCGGTGGTCACGTGCGGATCACTGAGCTGGGCGATGAGCATACGTGCCTCCACTCGACCGGGACCCTCACGCTATCGCCGCGAGCGCCGCCGCGCGGCCCGCCCGAACCCACAGGCCGTGTCCACAGCCTGTGGATAGCACATGTGTACGAAGGCTGTGGGTGATCTTGCTCCCGGGCGGTACGACGCCTCGCTGAGTACCCTTGGTGCGGGCCCGCCCGCCGGCCGGCACCCCTCCCAACCTGGAACGACGTGCCCAGTGGATCACGAGCGAGTCATCCGTGACGTGACGGTCCGCCTCCCCATGGCGTCGACCGCCCTGGAGGCGTGCCAGTGGACCGTCACCGCGCTCGCCCGGCACGCGCCGGCCACCATCTCCGTCCTGCTCCAGGTGCACGACCGGCTCCGCTGCGTCGCGGCGACCGGCTCCTGGCAGGTCTTCTCGACCGTGCCGCCGAAGACCGGGATCGTCGGGCGGGTGTACGCCTCCGGCGAGACCGCCGTCGTGCCCGACGTCGCCGACGACCCCGACTACATCCCGGTACGCCCCGACGTCACCGCCGAGGTCTGCGTACCGGTGCTGGACCCGGCGGGGCGGCCGATCGGCGTGCTGGACCTCCAGTGGCGCGGGCCGGCCGACCTGGCCCGGTGGGGAGAGACCGCCGAGCGGCTGGCCGCCCGGCTCGGTGCCCGGATCGTGGCGCTCGGCGGGCCGCCCGCGGAGAGCCGCAGCGAGAAGCTGCTCCGGCACGCCACCGCGCTGACCTCCGCGTCGACGGAGTGGGACCTGTTCGCCGCCGCGATCGCCGCGGCCCGGGACGTCTCCGCCCTCTCCGCCGCCGTGCTGGTGCTCGCCGGGCCGGAGGGGCCCCGGCTGGGCGCGCCCACGGCCACCCCCGGCGAGTTCGAGTCCCGGATCCGGGCGGAGCTGACCGAGGCGGGCCCCGTCGCGCTGGGCCGGATGATCAGCCGCGCCCACCACCACGGAGTGGGGTACACGCTCGGCGAGGCGGGGCACCCGCCGGTCCCCGACCACCGGCCGCTGTCCCGGGCCGGGGTGCGCACCCTGGTCGCGGTGCCGGTCGGCCCACCCGGCGACGGCGGGGTGCTGCTGGTCGCCGACGAGCGGCTGCTGCGCCCCGACCCGACCACCGTCAACCTGCTGGAGCTGCTCGCCGGCCAGGCATGGAGCTGCCTGGACCGGCTGCGTACCGTCGCCCGGCTGCGCGAGCAGGCCAACTCCGACCCGCTGACCGGGCTGCGCCACACCGGCCCGTTCGGCCGCCGCATCGCCGTGGCCACCCCCGGTCGTACGGCCCTGCTGGCGATCGACGTGGACGGCTTCAAGAGCGTCAACGACACGTACGGCCACCAGGCCGGTGACCGGGTGCTGGTCCGGCTGGCCCGGGCCCTGGAGGGGGCGCTGCGGCACGGCGACGAGCTGTACCGGATCGGCGGCGACGAGTTCGTGGCGGTGATCGAGGTGAACCGCCCCGACGAGGCCGTCCGGATCGCCGAGCGCCTCGCCGAGGCGGCGCGGCAGATCGGCCGCACGATCAGCGTGGGGGTTGCCCTGCCCCGCCCCGGCGAGTCCCCCGAACTCACCCTGCGCCGCGCCGACCAGGCGCTCTACGCGGTGAAGCGGCACGGCCGCGACGGCGTCCGCCTGGCCGCCGCCTGACCGCACCCGTCAGCGGGGGGTCAGTTCCTTGGCGAGGAGTTCGGCGATCTGGGCGGTGTTGAGGGCCGCGCCCTTGCGCAGGTTGTCGCCGGTGACGAAGAAGTCGAGGGCGCGCGGGTCGTCGACGGCGCGGCGGATCCGTCCCACCCAGGACGGGTCGGTGCCGACCGCGTCGATCGGCATCGGGAACTCGCCGTCGCCCGGGTCGTCGACCAGGATCACCCCGGGCGCGTTGCGCAGCACCTCGCGGGCTCCCTCGGCGTCCACCTCGGTGGCGAAGACCGCGTGCACCGCGACGGAGTGGCCGGTCACCACCGGCACCCGTACGCAGGTGGCCGAGACCTTGAGGTCGGGCAGCCCGAGGATCTTGCGCGACTCGTTGCGCAGCTTCATCTCCTCGGACGACCAGCCCGCCTCGGCCAGCGAGCCCGCCCAGGGCACCACGTTGAGCGCCAGCGGCGCCGGGAACGGGCCCAGCTCGTCGCCGACCGCCTGGCGTACGTCGCCGGGGCGGGAGCCGAGGGCCCGGTCACCGGCGATCTTGGTGAGCTGGGTGTGCAGGGTGTCCACGCCGGCCTGACCGGCGCCGGAGACCGCCTGGTAGGAGGCGAGCACCAGCTCGCGCAGCCCGTACTCGCGGTGCAGCGGGGCGACCGCGACGATCATCGCGAGGGTGGTGCAGTTGGCGTTGGCGATGATCCCCTTCGGCCGGTTGCGCACCTGCTCGGGGTTGATCTCCGGCACCACCAGCGGGACGTCGCGGTCCATCCGGAAGGCGCCGGAGTTGTCCACCGCGACGGCGCCCCGGCCCACCGCGACCGGGGCCCACCGCGCGGAGACGTCGTCCGGCACGTCGAACATCGCCACGTCGACCCCGTCGAACGCCTCCGGGGTCAGCGCCTGGACGGTCAGCTCCTCGCCCCGGCAGCGCACCCGCCGCCCGGCCGAGCGCTCGGAGGCGAGCAGCCGGATCTCTCCCCAGACGTTCTTCCGCCCGGTGAGCAGCTCGCACATCACGGTGCCGACGGCACCGGTCGCTCCGACCACGGCCAGGGTGGGCAGCGACGACACGGGGGCTACCGTCCCGTCCCCGCGTAGACGACGGCCTCGGTGTCGCCGCCGAGGTCGAACGCCTCGTGGATGGCGCGCACGGCGGCGTCCAGGTCGGTGTCGCGGCAGACCACGGAGACCCGGATCTCCGAGGTGGAGATCATTTCGATGTTCACGCCGGCCGCGCCCAGGGCGGCGAAGAAGCCGGCCGCGACGCCGGGGTGCGAGCGCATGCCCGCCCCGATCAGCGACACCTTGCCGACGTGGTCGTCGTAGAGCAGGCCCTTGAACTTGACGGACTCCTGGATCTTGCTGAGCGCGGCCATGGCCGTCGGGCCGTCGGTCTTGGGCAGGGTGAAGGAGATGTCCGTGCGCCCGGTGCCCTCGGTGGAGACGTTCTGCACGATCATGTCGATGTTGATCTCGGCACCGGCCACGGTGTCGAAGATCCGCGCGGCGGCGCCCGGCTCGTCGGGCACCCCCACGATCGTGATCTTGGCTTCGCTGCGGTCGTGGGCGACCCCGGTGATCAGTGCTTGCTCCACAGGAAGGTCCTCCATCGATCCGGTGACCATCGTGCCGGTGTTGGTCGAGTATGACGAACGGACGTGGATCGGCAAGCCCGCCCGGCGGGCGTACTCCACGCTGCGCAGATGCAGGACCTTGGCGCCGCAGGCGGCCAGCTCCAGCATCTCCTCGTAGGTGATCTGCTTGATGTGCCGCGCGTCGGGGACGATCCGCGGGTCGGCGCTGAAGACGCCGTCGACGTCGGTGTAGATCTCGCAGACGTCCGCGTGCAGGGCGGCGGCCAGCGCCACGGCGGTGGTGTCGGAACCGCCCCGGCCCAGCGTCGTGACGTCCTTGGTGTCCTGGGAGACGCCCTGGAAGCCGGCCACGATCACCACCGCGCCCTCGTCGAGCGCACCCTTGAGCCGGCCCGGCGTGACGTCGATGATCCGCGCCCGGCCGTGCACCGACGTGGTGATCACGCCGGCCTGCGAACCGGTGAACGAGCGGGCCTCGTACCCCAGGTTGTGGATGGCCATGGCGAGCAGCGCCATGGAGATCCGCTCCCCGGCCGTGAGCAGCATGTCCAGCTCGCGGCCCGGCGGCAGCGGGCTGACCTGGTTGGCCAGGTCGAGCAGCTCGTCGGTGGTGTCCCCCATGGCGGAGACCACCACCACGACGTCGTCGCCGGCCTTGCGCGCGGCGACGATGCGCTCGGCCACGCGCTTGATCCGTTCGGCGTTGGCGACGGAGGACCCGCCGTACTTCTGCACCACGAGTGCCACGACGGTGCGCTCCCTCCCAGCGACGACCCTGAGCGTGCCGACGCCGCCGGTCGGGGCCGGCGGCGTGTGTCAGACGCCTTCAGGGTATCGGTCGACCGGCTCGGTCGGGTCAGGTGATCCCACGATCCGGCCCGGCCGACGCGGGGGGCGTGGCGCGCGACACGCCGGGCGGACGGGGCGGCAGGGGCCCCGCGCACCGTTCCCGGGCCGCAGAATGACCCGGTGCACGCCCACCTGAGTCCGGCCGGCCCCCACGGACGCGATCGTCAGTCCGCCCGGGCCGGGAAGGCCGCCGCCGAGGAGGTCCGCGCCCCCGTCGCCGGCCTCCGCACGGCGGCGCGGCCGGCCCGACGCCTCGCCGGCCCGCTCGCGCTCGCCCTGCCGGCGCTCCTCGTCGCCTGCGCCGCCGACGAGCCGGTCACGCCACCGCCCGCCACGTCGACGCCCGTCCCGGTGGGGATGGACGCGGCGCGCGACGCGCTGGCCGCGCTGGCCGCGGCGGCGCAGGACCGGCACCTGGTCGCCGGCTACACGCTGCGCAGCCCGGACGCCCCGGACCGCACGATCATGGTGACCAGCGCGAACGACGGCACCTGGCGGGTCGACGTCCCGGGCGGTGCGCTCGGCGGCACCGCGGACATCTCGCTCGCCGCCACCGCCGATGGGCTGTTCCAGTGCGCCCTGCCGTCCGCCGCCCGGCCCGAGCCGGCGAGCTGCGTACGCCTCGGCGACCCGGACGACGCGGTGCCCCGCCGGCTGGACCCCCGGGTGCAGCACCCGTTCACCGACTGGCTGGACGTGCTGACCGACCGGCGCGCCCCGCTCGCCGTGTCACCCGCCCAGCCCCTGCCCGGGGCGTCGGGCACGTGCTACTCGGTGGAGACCACCTCGGCCTCGATCAACGCCCCGCTGGACGTGGGCATCTACTGCTACGGCCCCGACGGCACGCCCACCGCGGTGCGCACGGCGTTCGGCACGCTCACCCTGGCCGGGCCGCCCGGGCCGGCCCCGGCGACCGTGCAGCTCGCCGGTCCGGTGGTGGAGGGCGAGCCGCTCGGTACGGCGGCGCCGGAGCCGACCGACAGCCCGAGCGCGGGAACGCTCTGACCCAGCCGCACGTTACGGGTGCTTTCCGCCACATTCGGACATACCACCCTTAGTTGCCGAACCGCCCGTACGGGACACTCGTCGCATGGTCGACCTCACCCCGCTGCTCGCGTTCCGCTGGAGCCCCCGGTCCTTCGACCCGACGGCGCAACTGGCCGCCGACCACGCGTCGGCGCTGATCGAGGCGGCCCGCTGGGCGCCCTCGGCCGACAACGTCCAGCCGTGGCGGTTCGTCCTCGGGCACCGCGACGACGAGACGTTCAAGCGGATCCTGGTGAACCTGCCGGAGCCGGACCAGCGGTGGGCCCAGCGCGCCTCCGCCCTGCTGCTGGGCACCCACCTGACCGGGGCCGCCGGGCACCTCTACGACCTGGGTCAGGCCATCGCCCACCTCACCGTGCAGGCCACGGCGCTCGGCCTGCACGTGCGCCAACTGCGCGGCCTGGACCGCGCCGGCCTGGCCGCCGACCTCGACCTGCCGGACGGCGTACGGCCGCACGTGGTGGTGGCCGTCGGACAGCTCGGCGACCCGCTCAGCCTGCCCGCCGACCTGCTCGGGTCGGAGACCGGCCTGCGCCGCCGCCTCCCCCTGGCCCAGATCGTGCTGACCAGCGGGGATGCGAAGTACGTCTCATAGTCCGGACCGTCCTTCCCGCGACTCGTCCCACCACGTAGGGTTACCTGGTCATGTGGCGGGCGTACCTCCTCCTTAATCGCCGCGACGAGGCCTGAAGGCCGGCACCTCGTCGCGGAGTCGAACCGCGCCGTCCAGCACATCCGAACTTCCCATCGGCACCGCCCGGGCACCGTCGCCCCGGCACCTGGCCGACACCTTCCGATTGCTGACGCCACATGTTCAAGGGGAGCACTTCGTCATGGCTCAACCCGTCACCGACGCGGAGACCGATCCGATCGCCCGGCAGCGCCCCAGCGGGATGCCGTACCACCGCTACCAGCCCTACCAGCAGCAGTTCCGCATCGACCTGCCGGACCGCACCTGGCCGACCCGGCACGTCGAGACCGCGCCACGCTGGTGCGCGGTGGACCTGCGCGACGGCAACCAGGCGCTCATCGACCCGATGTCGCCGGAGCGCAAGCGGCGGATGTTCCAGCTCCTGGTGCAGATGGGCTACAAGGAGATCGAGGTCGGCTTCCCCTCGGCCAGCCAGACCGACTACGACTTCGTCCGGCAGCTGATCGAGCAGGACCTGATCCCCTCCGACGTCACGATCCAGGTGCTCACCCAGTGCCGGGAGCACCTGATCGACCGCACCTTCGAGTCGCTGCGCGGCGCGCGGCGCGCGATCGTGCACTTCTACAACTCGACCTCCACGCTCCAGCGCCGGGTGGTCTTCGGGCTGGACCGCGACGGCATCGCGGACATCGCCACCCAGGGCGCGCGGCTCTGCCAGAAGTACGCGGAGATCCACACCCCGGACACCGACATCCACTACGAGTACTCGCCGGAGTCGTACACCGGCACGGAGCTGGAGTACGCGCTGGAGGTCTGCGCCAAGGTCATCGAGGTGGTCGACCCGACGCCGGACCGGAAGCTGATCGTCAACCTGCCCGCCACCGTCGAGATGGCGATGCCGAACGTCTACGCCGACTCGATCGAGTGGATGCACCGCCACCTGCCCCGGCGGGACAGCCTGGTGCTGAGCCTGCACCCGCACAACGACCGGGGCACCGGCGTGGCCGCCGCCGAGCTGGGCCTGCTGGCCGGCGCGGACCGGGTCGAGGGCTGCCTGTTCGGCAACGGCGAGCGCACCGGCAACGTCGACCTGGTGACGCTGGGCCTGAACCTGTTCTCCCAGGGCATCGACCCGATGATCGACTTCTCGCGCATCGACGAGGTGAAGCGGGCCGTCGAGTACTGCAACCAGCTCCCCGTGCACGAGCGCCACCCGTACGCGGGCGACCTGGTCTACACCGCCTTCTCCGGCTCCCACCAGGACGCGATCAAGAAGGGCTTCGACGCCCTGACGGCGGACGCGGCGGCGGCCGGGGTGCCCGTCGACAACTTCACCTGGGCGGTGCCCTACCTGCCGATCGACCCCAAGGACCTGGGCCGCACCTACGAGGCGGTCATCCGGGTCAACTCGCAGTCCGGCAAGGGCGGCGTCGCGTACATCATGAAGAGCGAGCACCAGCTCGACCTGCCGCGCCGGCTCCAGATCGAGTTCTCCGGCGTGGTCCAGCAGGTCACGGACCACGACGGCGGCGAGGTCGACCCGGGCACGATGTGGGAGATCTTCGCGGGGCACTACCTGCTCGACCACCAGGCCGACCCGGCGCTCACCCTGGACGGCTACGCCATCGGCACCCCCGAGGGCAAGGTCGAGATCGAGGCCCGCGTCGGCCTGGACGGCGAGGCCCACTCGCTGACCGCGGTCGGCAACGGCCCGATCGACGCGTACGTCAACGCGCTCCAGTCGGTGGGCGTGGCGGTGCGGGTGCTCGACTACCACGAGCACGCGCTCTCCTCCGGCGGGGACGCGCAGGCCGCCGCGTACGTGGAGTGCGAGGTCGACGGTCGTACGGTCTGGGGCGTAGGCACCGACGCCAACATCGTCACCGCCTCGATCAAGGCCGTGACGAGCGCCGTCAACCGCGCCCGCGCCTGACGCGCGAGGAAGGGCCCCCTGCCGAACGCCTGGCGATCGCAGGGGGCCCTTCCGCACGGTCGCCACACGCCCGAGCCGCCGCAGGCGTCGTACGCCCGGCGGGTCGCGCCGTCGGCGCTGCCGTGATCAGACGGGGGTGATGTCGGCCGCCCAGCCGTCCGCGAGCACCACCGCCTGGGCGACCACGACCCGCTCACCGTCGAAGGTCATCGCGGGCGAGCCGTGCAGCCGGTACCCGTCGGCGAGCGCCTCGCTGACGCGCCGGCAGAAGTCGGCGTCGTCCGGCCCGGTGAGCAGGCGGTAGCGCAGGCGGGGCGACGCCTTGTCCTGATCCGTCACGCGGCGACCGTACCGCTTCCGCGGGGCTCTCGCCGGCGCGGGCGGTGGATGAGCAGGGCGGCCAACGCCGCGCCGGCCAGCAGCAGGCCGGCGCACCAGAGCATCGCGTCCCGGTAGGCGCCGGTCAGCTCGCCCGCCTGCTCGTAGCCGGTGCCGGAGAGCCCGACCAGCAGCGGTAGCGCCGCCACCGCGAGCAGGCCGCCGGCCCGGGACGCCGCGTTGTTGAAGCCGCTCGCCACGCCGGCGAACCGGTCGTCGACCGCCGCCAGCACCGACGCGGTCAGCGGCGCCACCACCAGGGTCAGCCCGACCCCGAAGAGCACCACCCCGGGCAGCACGTCCCGCCAGTACGACGCGTCCGGGTCGACGCCCCGCAGCAGCACCAGCCCGGCGGCGGCGACCACCGGCCCGACGGTCAGTGGCAGCCGGGGACCGATCCGCGCCGACAGCGCGCCCGCCCGCGCCGAGCCGACCAGCAGCAGCACCGTCATCGGCAGCAACGCGACCCCGGTGAGCAGCGCCGACCAGCCGACCACGTTCTGCAGGTAGACGGCGAGGAAGAAGGTGAAGCCGCCGAGCGCCGCGTAGACCAGCACGGTGAAGACGTTCAGCACGGAGAAGAGCTGGCTGCTGAACAGCCCGGTGGGCAACATCGCGGTGTCGCCCCGGCGCCGCTCGACGAGCACGAAGGTCACCGCGCCGGCCACCCCGAGCAGCGCCGCGACCAGCACCGGCGCCGAGTCGAAGCCGCGCGCCGGGGCGTCGATCAGCGCGTACGTGACGCCGGCCAGGGCGAGCGCGCCGAGCAGCGCGCCGGCCACGTCGAAGCGGCGGCGCCGGCCGGCCGCCCGGGTGCGGGAGGTGGCCTCGTCCCTGCTCTCCGGCACCCAGCGCAGCGCGGCGAGCACCACCAGCACGGCCAGCGGCAGGTTGAGGAAGAAGATCCACCGCCAGGAGAGCGCGTCGATCAGCCAGCCGCCGATGAACGGGCCGAGCGCGGTGGAGACGCCGGACAGCCCCGACCAGGCGCCGATCGCGCGCCCCCGGTCGTCGGGGTGGAAGCTGGCCTGGAGCACCGACAGCGAGCCCGGGGTCAGCAGCGCGCCGCCGGCGCCCTGGAGGAAACGGGCCGCGATCAGCCACTCCGTGCCCTGGGCCAGGCCGCAGAGCAGCGAGGCGGCGGTGAACCAGACCACCCCGAGCAGGAAGACCCGCCGCCGCCCGAAGCGGTCGCCGAGCGCGCCGCCGAGCAGGACGAAGGCGGCGAGCATCAGCAGGTACCCGTTGACCGTCCACTGGAGACCGGCGACGGTGGCCTCGAGTTCCGCGCCGAGCCGGGGCAGCGCCACATTTACCACCGTGCTGTCCAGGAAGACCATGCCGGAGGCGAGGACGGCGGCGAGCAGGGTGCCCCGACCGTGGGCGGTGCCCAGCCGGAGCGCGGGCGCGGAGTCGGTCATGGCGTCCAATCTTCCCCGCACCATATGAGAGACGCCACGAAACGCCGAAACCATGCCCGGGTACTGTGCGGGATCGCCGGGAGCCCGCAAGCTGGAGAGGTGTCGTCTGTGCGTACCAGATCAGGACCGCGCGCCGCGGTGACGGCCGCGCTGGCCGCGGCGCTGGCGCTCGGCGCGGCCGGCTGCGTCCCCGTCGACGAGCCGGAGGCCCCGCCGAGCAGCAGCGGCGGCAACGCCGCGCAGAAGCTGGCCCAGCTCAGCGTCGCCGGCGCGGGGTCGATGAAGGGCTACAGCCGGGAGCGTTTCCCGCACTGGCGGGACACCGGCAAGAACTGCGACGTGCGGGACAGCGTGCTGAAGCGCGACGGGGAGGACATCAAACTCTCCGGCTGCAACGTGGTCGGCGGCCGGTGGGAGAGCGTGTACGACGACCGCGCCCTGACCGATCCGTCCGACGTGGACATCGACCACATGGTGCCGCTGGCGAACGCGTGGCGCTCCGGCGCCGACGAGTGGGACGACGCCAAGCGCGGCGACTTCGCCAACGACATGGACCGACCGCAGCTCATCGCGGTTTCCAAGAACTCCAACCGGGCAAAGGGTGATCAGGACCCGTCCCAGTGGAAACCGGCGAACCGGGCGTTCTGGTGCCAGTACGCCGAGAACTGGGTGACGGTCAAGCACCACTGGCGGCTCACGGTGACCACCGCCGAGAAGGCCGCCCTGACCGACATGTTGGAGGGCTGCACATGGGCGAACAAGCCGTGACCGGGGCCGGGGCGACCCCCGCTCCCGAGCAGATGCCGGATTCCGGCGGGGAGGACGCGGCGGCGGCTGCCGGCAGCGCGCCGGCGGGGCCGACCACGGCCGGCATGACGGCGGACGGGAGAGCCGCCACGCAGACCGCGGTGCCGGGGGCGGGCATGGCCGCCGACGCCGGCGGCGCGTCAGCCGCCGCCCAGGAACGCACCGCCGACCTCGTCCCCGGCCCGGGCGGGGTGATGACCGACGAGGTCGGCGTGGTCACCGGCGAGCTGACCCTGCGCACCGGCTACGCCGACGGCCAGGTCACGCTGTCGGTGCGGTACAAGGACGCCGACGAGTGGTACACGGTCACCGGCGGCAGGGTCGCGCTGGCTGATCCGGCCGGGTTGGACGCGGTGCACGGCATCGCCGTCGCCCTGCTGCACCGCCCCGAGGGCTGACCACGGCCGGACGCGGCCCCCCCGGCGGGACCGCGTCCGCGCCGCGGGTCAGACGTACGAGCCGGGCTCGCTGGGGGCGGAGACGGTGTGGGGCTCCTCGCCCTCGCCCATCGGGCGGGTGATCTGCACGCTGACCTTGTGCGGGCGCAGCTCGCCGCTGGCGATCCGCTCCGCGAAGTGGCAGGCGACCCGGCTCCCGCCGATCTCCCGCAGCACCGGCCGCTCGTCGGCGCAGCGGGTCGGCTGCGCCCACGGGCAGCGGGTGTGGAAGCGGCAGCCCGCCGGCGGGTTGGCGGGCGAGGGCAGGTCGCCGGCGAGCAGGATGCGCTCCCGCCGGTCCTCCACGTCGGGGTCCGGCACCGGCACCGCCGACATCAGCGCCCGCGTGTAGGGGTGCAGCGGTTCCGTGTAGAGCCGGTCGCTCGGCGCCTCCTCGACCAGCGCGCCGAGGTACATCACGCCGACCGTGTCGGAGATGTGCCGCACCACGGCGAGGTCGTGCGCGATCACCAGGTAGGTCAGGCCGAGGCTGTCCTGGAGCTCGTCGAGCAGGTTCACCACCTGGGCCTGGATCGACACGTCGAGCGCGGACACCGGCTCGTCGGCGACGATCAGGTCGGGCCCGAGCACCAGCGCCCGGGCGATGCCGATGCGCTGCCGCTGGCCGCCCGAGAACTCGTGCGGGTAGCGGGAGAGCGCCCAGCGGGGCAGGCCGACCTTGTCCAGCGTCTCGCTGATGATCCGCCGCCGCTCGTCGCGGTTGCCGCCGATGCCGTGGGTCTGCAACCCCTCGGTGAGGATCGACTCGACGTTCTGCCGGGGGTCCAGGCTCGACATCGGGTCCTGGAAGATCATCTGCATCCGGCGGCGCATCGACCTCAGCTTGCCCGCCGGCAGCTTCGTCAGCTCGACGCCGTCGAAGGCGACCTCGCCGCCGGTGGGCGGGGTGAGCTGGAGCAGCGCCCGGCCGAGCGTCGACTTGCCGCACCCGGACTCGCCCACCAGGCCGTACGTCCGGCCGCGCGCGATGCGCAGGTCGACCCCGTCGACCGCCTTCACGTGCCCGACCGTCCGGTCGAGGATCACCCCCCGCCGGATCGGGAAGTGCACCTTCAGGTCGCGGACCTCGACGAGGATGTCGCTCTCGGTCACGGCTTCTCCTCCTCGCGCGGGGCGGGCACCGGGCCCGCGGTCGCCTCCGTCGCCGGAGCGTCCGCCGCCGGGGTGGCGGCGGCCCGCAGGGGCACGGTGCCGGGCAGCGGCGCCGGGTTGACGCAGCGGTAGCTGCGCCCGTCGTGGGCGTGCACCAGCGCGGGCGGCTCCCCCACGCACTCGTCGACCCGTCGGGAGCAGCGCGGCGCGAAGGCGCAGCCGTCCGGCCAGGGCAGCACGTCGCGGACCGAGCCGGGGATCGGGTTAAGTCGCTCCCCGCGCCCGGCGTCCAGGCGGGGCACCGAGCCGAGCAACCCCACGGTGTACGGGTGCCGGGGCTCGCGGAACAGCGGACGACGGCGGGCCGTCTCCACCACCCTGCCGGCGTAGAGCACGTTGATGGTGTCGCACATGCCGGCCACCACGCCCAGGTCGTGCGTGATCATGACGAGCGCGGTGCCGGAGTCGCGGACCAACTCCTTGAGCAGCTCCAGGATCTGCGCCTGGATGGTGACGTCCAGCGCCGTGGTCGGCTCGTCGGCAATCAGCAGCCGGGGCTTGCAGGCCACCGCCATCGCGATGAGGGCGCGCTGCCGCATGCCGCCGGAGAGCTGGTGCGGGTACTCCTTCAACCGCCGCTTCGGGTCGGGGATGCCGACCCGGTCCAGCAGCGTCGCCGCCTCCTTCTCGGCCGCCGCGCCCTTCATCCCCCGGTGCCGCGCGAGCACCTCGGTCACCTGCAACCCGATCGGGATGACCGGGTTCAGGGAGGACAGCGGGTCCTGGAAGATCATCGCGACGTCCCGGCCGCGGATGTCCCGCCGGGACCGGTCGTCGAGCTGGAGCAGGTCGGTGCCGTCGAAGACCGCCTTGCCGCCGACGCGCAGGCCCGGCTGCTTGGGCAGCAGGCCCATGATCGCCAGCGAGGTCACGCTCTTGCCACAGCCGGACTCACCGACCAGGCCGACCACCTCGCCGGCGTCGACGGAGAACGAGACACCGTCCACGGCGTGCACGGTGCGCTGACCGCGCCGGGCGAAGGTGACGGAGAGGTCGTCCACTTCGAGCAGTGCCATTACCGACCCTCCGTCCGAGACTGCGGGGCTCGCAACTCTTCACACAGCCGACCTACCGTTCGCGACTGCGGGGCTCGCAAGCTCACTCCTCGCGCTTCACACATGGAGACCTACTTCCGCAGCTTCGGGTCGAGGGCCTCGCGCATCGCCTCACCGAGCAGGGTGAAGCCGAGCGCGGTGATGATGATCGCGACCGCCGGGTAGATCGCCAGCCCCGGCCGGATGCCCAGGTACGGCTGCGCGTCGGCGAGCATCACGCCCCACTCCGGCACGGCCGTGTCGGGGTTGCCGAGGCCGAGGAAGGAGAGCGCGGCGGCCTCGATGATCGCGGTGGCCAGGGTCAGTGTGGCCTGCACGATCACCGGGGCGAGCGAGTTGGGCACCACGTGGGTGATCGCGATCTTCGACTTCTTCACGCCCAGCGAGGTGGCCGCCAGCACGTAGTCGCTGTTGGCCTGGGAGATCATCGAGCCGCGCAGCAGCCGGGCGAAGACCGGCACGGAGACCACGCCGACCGCGATCATCACGGTGGTCAGGCTCGCCCCGAGCAGGGCGGCGATGCTCACCGCCAGCAGGAGGCTGGGCAGCGCCAGCATCATGTCGATGACCCGCATGAGCGCGGTGTCGACGGCCCGGCCCCACCGGCCGCCCAGCCCGGCCGCCGCGCCGGCGACCCCACCGATCAGGGCGCCGACCGCCAGACCGATCAGCGTGGAGACCACGCCGACGAGCAGGGTCTGCCGGGCGCCGACGATCATCCGGCTGAACACGTCGCGGCCCTGGTGGTCGTAGCCGAGCCAGTGGTCGCCGGAGGAGCCGGGGATGAGGCCCTGGCCCGACTTGACCACGCCCTCGCGGATGCCGATCGCGTCGGTCGGCCCGTACGGGACGAAGAACGGCCCGACGACCGCGACCAGGACGAAGAGCACCAGGATGACCGCGCCGATGATCGCCGCGGGGTTGCGCCGCAACCGGCGGAACGCCTCCTGCCAGAGGCTGACGCCGCGCTCGTCGTCCCGGGCGGCCAGCTCGGAGAGCCGGTCGATCTTTTCCTTCTTCTTGCCGGTGGTGATCGTCATCGGACCCTCACCCTCGGGTCGATCAGGCTGTAGGAGAGGTCGACCAGGAGGTTCACCAGCACGTACACCACCGCGATGATCATGATGAAGCCCATCAGCACCGGGTAGTCCCGCTGGCCGATGGCGTCGTAGATGAACGCCCCGATGCCGCTGAAGGCGAAGACGGTCTCGGTCAGCACCGCGCCGGAGAGCAGGCCGCCGGTGAGCAGGCCGATCGAGGTGACCACCGGCAGCATCGCGTTGCGCAGCACGTGCCGGCGGCGGACGGTCGGCTCGGTGAGGCCCTTCGCCTCGGCGGTGCGGACGAAGTCCTCGTTGAGCACCTCCAGCACGCTGGCCCGGGTGATCCGGACGATGATCGCGAGCGGGATGCTGGCCAGCGCGACGCCCGGCAGCACGAGGTGCCAGATCGCGTCGGCGGCGGCGTCCCACTCCCGCGTCATCAGTCCGTCGAGGACGAAGAAGTTGGTGATCCGGGTGGCGCCGAGCGTCGGGTCCTGCCGGCCGCTGGACGGGAACCAGCCGAGGTTCTCCGAGAAGATCGCCTTGAGCACGTAGGCCAGGAAGAAGACGGGGATGCAGATGCCGATCAGCGAGCCGCCGACCGAGAGGTGGTCGAGCATCCGGCCGCGACGGCGGGCGGCCAGGTAGCCGAGCGGGATGCCGAGCCCGATCGCGATCACCAGCGCCATGACGGTCAGCTCGACGGTGCCGGGGAAGCGCTCCAGGAACTCCGTGGTGACGGCGCGCTTGGTGGAGGTCGAGGTGCCGAGGTCGAGGCGGAGCAGCCGCCGCACGAAACGGCCGTACTGCACCAGGATCGGCTCGTCGAGGCCCATGTTGCGCCGGATCGCGGCACGCATCTCGGGCGTGCCGCGCTCGCCGAGGATGGCGGTCTCGGGGCCGCCAGGCAGTCGGCGGAGCCAGATGAAGAGCAGGAGGGAGAGCCCGAACAGCGTGGGTATCAGCTGGAGCAGGCGTCTGACGATGAACCGGAACACGGTGGCCTCGAAAGGGGTGCGGAGGGTCGCGGGCGGGCGCTGTCGAAACAGCGCCCGCCCGCGTGCCTTGCGTCAGGTCAGGACTTGAACTCGGCCGTTTCAAGCCGCTCGTCGGTGAGCGGGCTGGCCTTGACCCCGGTCACGTCCTTGCCGAACACGATCGCCGGCGGCGAGTGCGACACCGGGACACCGGGCAGGAACTCCATGATGGCCTTGTTGAGGGCCTTGTACTTCTCCACCCGGGCCGCCTGGTCGGCGGTGGTGTCGGCGTCCTTGAACTGGTCGAACAGGGCCTTGTTGGTGAAGCCCCACTCGTCCTTCGGCCGGTCGAAGAAGGTGCCGATGAAGTTGTAGGCGTCGCCGTAGTCACCGGTCCAGCCGAGGAAGTGGATGTCGTGCTTGCTGCCGGACGTGGTGGCGTTGAGGTAGTCCGGGCTCCACTTCAGCGGGATGGCCTCGACCTTGATGCCGACCGCCTTGAGGTCCGCCGAGAGCAGCTCGAAGATGTCCTTCGGGTTCGGCATGTACGGCCGGGTGACCTCGGTCGGGTAGTGGAACTTCAGGGTCAGGTTCGTCGCGCCGGCCTCGGCCAGCAGCTGCTTGGCCTTCTCCGGGTTGTAGTCGTACTTGGCGACGTCGCCGTTCCAGCCCTCGACCGTGTCCGGCATGAAGTTCTCGGCGACCTTGGCGCCCGGGGGCAGCTTCGAGTCGACCAGCGCCTGCCGGTTCAGGGCGTGCGCGATGGCCTGCCGGACCTTGATGTCGGCGAGCTTCGGGTTGCCCTTCTGGTTGATGGCCAGGTAGAGCACGTTGAACGCCGGGCGGGTCAGGACGTTGAAGCCCTCGCCCTTCAGCGGCTCGACGTCGGCCGGGCCGACCAGGTCGTAGCCCTGGATGTCGCCGGAGCGCAGCGCCTGCTTGCGGGCGTTCTCGTCCGAGATGGTCTTGAAGATGATGGTCTTCAGCTTGGCCTTGGTGCCGGCGTAGTCGTCGTTGCGCTCGATGGTGAGCGTCTTGTTGGCGACGTCCCAGGACTTGAACTTGAACGGGCCGGTGCCGGTCGGGTGCTCCATCGCGTACGCCGGGTACTTGATGTCCTCGGCGGTGCCGCCCACGTTGCTGGCGTCGTACTTCTCCAGCGCGGTCGGGCTGTGGATGGAGAACGACGGCAGCATCAGCGCGGCCGGGATCTTGCTGGAGACCCGGGTGAAGGCCAGGTCGACAGTGGTGGCGTCCTTGACGGTGCAGGACTTGAAGAGGCTCGGCGGCAGCTCCGCGTCCTCGTTCTTGGCGAAGCCGCCCATGACGTCCTGCCAGTACGCCGTCACGTCCGGGCTCTGCATGAGGCCCTTGGCGTTGTACCAGCGGTCGAAGTTCTTGCAGACCGCCTCGGCGTTGAAGTCGGTGCCGTCGTGGAACTTCACGCCGGAACGCAGCTTGAAGGTCCACGTCGTGCCGGCGGCGTCCGGAGTCCAGGACTCGGCCAGACCGGGGGTGATCTTCGTGCCCCCTTCCTCCGGCGTGACCAGCGTCTCGAAGATGCTGCGTGCGACGCGCAGCGACTCACCGTCGCTGGCGAAGCTCGGGTCGAGCACCTTCGGGTCTCCGGCGACGCCGAAGACGAGGGTGTCCTTCTTGCTACCGCCGGAACTGTCACCGCGGTCGCTCTCGGCGCAGCCTGCTACCGCGAGGGCCGCGACCGCGACGGCCGCGATAGCGACCTTCGGCCTGGATGCACGCATGGTGCTTCTCCTTGGGGGTACGGACAACGTGGTGACAGGGGTCACCGATGGCCGTGACCTTAGCCCTCGTTCGGACCGCCGGGAAACCTTCGTCGAACTGGTTGGTACCGGATCGTGTCTTAACCGGGGCACCCCGCGCTGGACGCAGCGCCGGACCGCTATCAAAGGGGCGAGATGTCCGGGTTGGTCGATGCAAATTTGTTACATGCATCGACACTCGCTTCGTCCACATGTCAGAGCCCACAGTGGATGTCCGAGCGCGTACGACAGTGGCCGGCACCGAGATCCGGTGCCGGCCACGATCGGCGGATCAGACGGCGCGGCGCCCCTCGAAGGCCCGGCCGAGGGTGATCTCGTCGGCGTACTCCAGGTCGCCGCCGACCGGCAGGCCGCTCGCCAGCCGGGTCACCGCGATGCCCATCGGCTTGACCATCAACGCCAGGTAGGTGGCGGTGGCCTCGCCCTCGGTGTTCGGGTCCGTGGCCAGGATCAGCTCCCGCACCGCGCCCCCGCCCAGGCGGGTCATCAGCTCGCGGATGCGCAGGTTGTCGGGCCCGATCCCCTCCAGCGGGTTGATCGCCCCGCCGAGCACGTGGTAGCGGCCCCGGAACTCACCGGTCCGCTCGATCGCGACCACGTCCTTCGGCTCCTCGACCACGCAGAGCACCTCGTCGGTGCGGCGCGGGTCGCGGCAGATCCGGCACTGGTCGGACTCGGCCACGTTGTAGCAACTGGTGCAGAACCGCACCAGCTCCTTGACCTTGCGCAGCGCGCCGGCCAGCCGGTTGACGTCGGCCGGGTCGGCCGACAGGACGTGGAAGGCGATCCGCTGCGCGCTTTTCGGGCCGACGCCCGGCAGCCGCCCCAGCTCGTCGATCAGGTCCTGGATGGCGCCCTCGTACATCTGCCGCTCAGAAACCGGGCAGGCCGAGGCCGCCCATGCCGCCGGTGACCGGGCCCATCTTCTTCTCGGTCAGCTCCCGGGCCGCCTCGGCGGCGTTGTGCATCGCCGCGACGACCAGGTCCTCCAGGGTCTCCACATCCTCCGGGTCGACCGCCTTGGGGTCGATCTTGATCGCCTTGAGCTCCCCGGTGCCGGCGACGGTCGCGGTCACCAGGCCGCCCCCGGCGGTGCCGGTCAGCTCGGCCTCGGCGAGCTCGGCCTGGGCCTTGGCGATCTGCTGCTGCATCTTCTGCGCCTGCTTCAGCATCTGCTGCATGTTCGGCTGTCCACCTGGGCGCACGGATGGCTCCTTCTCGCACTCGTCTGCTCGGCCGCCGCTCAGCCTATCCGCTGTGAGCGGCCTCGCCCCGCCCGGTGCTTCCCCGCCCGGCGGGTCCCGGGCGGACGATCACGGAAGCGACCGGAGGAAGACGCGGATGCCCCGGGAGCAGGCCGCGACGGCAGCGGAACAGCAGGCGAGGGCCTCTGCGGCGATGGACGCCGGCCGCTACGCCGACCTGCCGGGCCGTGGCCCTAGCGGGCGTCCACCTCGTCGATCTTCTCCGCGCCGAACGCCTCCCGCAGCAGCCGTACCGCCTGCTCCTCGCTGGATTCCCGCGCGGTCCGCTCGTCGAGCACCTCGTCCAGCGGCTCGTCGCCCGGGTCGAAGCCCTCGTAGGTCGGGCTCGCCGGCTGGGCGCCGCCGGGGCGTCCCCCGCCGCCGCGCACCGGCCCGTCGAAGTCCGGATCGTACGGCGGCTCGCCGGCCCAGTCGGCGTCCGCGGTCTTCCGGGCCGCCTGGGCGGGCCGCGGGCCGCGTCCCGCCGCAGCCGCCCGCGCCGCCGCGATCGCGCTGCTCACCGGGGGACCGGCGGGCGCGGCCTGCTGCGGCGCCGCCGAGGGACCGGCCGGCTTCGGTACGGCCGGCGCGGCGGTCGCCGACGCGCTGCCCGGCGGTGCGGTGGTCGTCGCCGCGCCCGCCGTGGAGGTGGCCGTCGACGTGGTGGCCGACGTGCCGCCCGGCCGGGCCGGTTCCGGCCAGTCGTCGGCGCCCCCGGCCGCGCCGCCCGGGCGGGCCGGTTCGGGCCAGTCCTCGCCCCCGCCGGCCGCGCCGCCGGGCCGGGCCGCCTCGGGCCAGTCCCCGGCGTCGTCGGCGGACGTGGTGCCGCCCCGCGCCGCACCCGCGCCGGACGCCGGACGGGTCGCCCCGCCCTGGCCGCCCGCGCCACCACGAGGCCCACCGGCCACGCCATCGGGCCCGCCAGCCGCACCGCTCGGGCCGCTCGGACCGCTGGACATGCCGCCGCCCGCGCCGTTGCCGGACGGGCCGGCGCCGGCCGGGGCCTGGTGGACGGGGGCGGCCGGTGGCGGGGAGGCCGGGCGGGCCGGAGGGGCGGGCCGGGACGGGCCACCGAGCGACGCGCCACCCCGCTCGCCGGCCACCTCGCAGCGGATCTGCCAGCGGCCGCCGAACTCCTCGTACAGCGCCTCGGCCAGCACCGAGGTGTGGTTGCCCATCATCTGCGCGAGCACCGGCGACTTGACGGTCAGCACCAGGGTGTCGCCGTCCACGTCGCGGACCACCGCGTCGCGCATCAGCGCGGCGGCCGGCTTCTTGATCCGGTTGACCTTGGCGACGATGTCCGGCCAGACCCGGCGCACCGCGACGGCGTCCAGCGCGCCCGCCGGAGCCGCACCGGGGCGGGGCGGCTCCGGGGTGGCCGGGTCGGGCATCACCGCCGAGGACGGCACGTCACGGCGGGCGGGAGCATCGGCGGGCGGGCCACCGGCGGTGGCACCCACCGGGTCCGCGGCACCCGGGACCGCCTCCGCCGACCGGGAACCGGTGGCGGCCCCGGCGGCGCGGGCGGCGGCGACACCGGACGGAGCGGCGGCAGCCGCCGGCGGGCCGGCGGGCCCCGGGTCGGGCGCGGCGGCAGCCGCGGTCGCGGCGGGGGTGTCGGGGCGTACCGGAGCCGGGGCGGCCGGCGCGGGGCTGGCGGCGGCCGGCGGCGCGTCGGTGCCGACGAGGGTGAGCCGGCGCTCCATGCGCTCCAGGCGCTGGAGCAGGCCGCCGGTGGTGTCGTCGGCGCCGGGCAGCAGCATCCGGGCGCAGATCAGCTCCAGCAGCAGCCGAGGCGCGGTGGTGCCACGCATCTCCACGAGGCCGTTGTGCACGATGTCGGCGCAGCGGGACAGGGTGCCCGGGCCGAGCCGCTGGGCCTGGGCGGCCATCCGCTCGATCTGGTCGGTCGGGCCGTCGATCAGGCCCTTGGCGGCGGCGTCCGGCACCTGCTGGAGCACGATCAGGTCGCGCAGCCGCTCCAGCAGGTCGGAGGCGAACCGGCGCGGGTCGTGCCCGGCCTCGGCCACCCGGTCGACGGTCACGTACGCGGCCGCCCCGTCGCCGGCGGCCAGCGCGTCGCACATCTCGTCGATCAGGGCGGCGTCGGTGACACCGAGCAGCGCGGCGGCGCGGGGGTAGGTGACCCCCTCCGGCCCGGCCCCGGCGATGAGCTGGTCGAGCACGGAGAGGCTGTCCCGGGCGCTGCCGCCGCCCGCGCGCACCACCAGCGGGAAGACCGCCGGCTCGACCGCCACGCCCTCCGCCTCGCAGAGCTGCTCCAGGTAGGGCCGGAGCACCTTCGGCGGGATCAGCCGGAACGGGTAGTGGTGGGTCCGCGACTTGATCGTGCCGAGGACCTTCTCCGGCTCGGTGGTCGCGAAGATGAACTTGACGTACTCGGGCGGCTCCTCGACCAGCTTGAGCAGGGCGTTGAAGCCGGCCGACGAGACCATGTGCGCCTCGTCGATGACATAGATCTTGAAGCGGCTGCGGGCCGGCGCGAAGAACGCCTTCTCGCGCAACTCGCGGGCGTCGTCGACGCCACCGTGGCTGGCCGCGTCGATCTCGATGACGTCGATCGAACCGGCGCCGTCAGTGGCCAGCGAGCGGCAGGACTCGCACTGCCCGCACGGCTCCGGGGTGGGACCCTGCTCACAGTTGAGGGAGCGGGCCAGGATGCGGGCGCTGGAGGTCTTGCCGCAGCCACGGGGGCCGGAGAAGAGGTACGCGTGGTTGAGCCGCCCGCTGCGCAGCGCCTGCGACAGCGGCTCGGTGACGTGCTCCTGCCCGATGACCTCGGCGAAGGTGCGTGGCCGGTACTTGCGGTAGAGCGCCAGTGCCACCCGTCCCGCCTCCTCTCGACCGAGCCATTCTGCGCCGGTCAGCCGCGGGTGACCACCCACCCCGCCGGTGACCTGACCCGCAGGGACGTTACCGGCACCCGGAGACAGAAAGGCCCCCCGTGCACCCGTCAGAGCCCGCTTATCCTTGCTGCCTTCCGGCCCTGGGGAGGTTCACGAGATACACGCCGCACGGGGGGTACCGCCAAGCCTACCCGACCGGCGGTCGATCTTCAGGGGGTGGTGGGGTGGCCGAGCCGCCGGGGACCTGTATCCTCTTCTGCGGAGGATTCGCCTAGAGGCCTAGGGCGCACGCTTGGAAAGCGTGTTGGGTTCACACCCTCACGAGTTCGAATCTCGTATCCTCCGCCGTCGACGAAGGGCCGGCCCCCACGAGGGGCCGGCCCTTCGTCGTGGTACGTCCCCAGGTGTCAGCCGATGACCGAGATCGACGAGTGGGAGCCCGCCGTCCCGGTGATCAGGCGCTGGAACGGCGTCTCCCGGGCCCCGCCGGTGACCAGCCGTACGGAGAGGTAGTCGGCCCCGTCGGCCAGGTAGAGCGCCGTCCGCATGCCCGCGCCGCCGACGATCCACTTTCCGCCGCCGCCGGCCCGCTGGAACGAGCCGCCCTCCACGCTGACGGCCGAGGCGGCGATGTGGAAGCCGGCCGAGTGCTGGTCACTGCTGCCGGTCCCCGTCGAGTCGGCGGTGCAGCCGGAGAGCGTGCAGTTCGGGGCGGCGATCTCGAACCCGTTGCCCGCGCTGTCCTGGGCCTCGCAGCCCACCAGCGTGGCGCGGGCGGACTCGATGCGGAAGGCGGGACCCGGCGTCGTCGCGGTACCGGTGCCGTACGCCTTGCTGCCCCAGACCTTGAGGTTGCCGCCGCTGATCAGGTAGCCCCCGGCGGCACCGCCCTGGGCGGAGCAGCCGCTGACGAAACCGTCGGAGGACTGGATGTTGTAGGCCCAGCCGTCCGCGTGCTCGACCCGGCAGTCGGTCAGCTTGAACTCGCGCTGCCCGCCCGAGTAGGTGCCGCCGAGGTAGATGCCGTCGCCGGTGGTGCGGGTGACGAAGACCCGGGTGAACCACGGCGCCGGGTCCGGCCCGTACGTGGACGGGGTGGCGTTCATCTGGAAGTTGATCCCGTTCGCCACGATGTTCGCCGCGTCGAGCCCGATGTCGGTCACGCACTGGCGGGAGGAGCCGACGTACGTGCCGGACCACGGGTTGACGACCAGCGCCGCCCCGCTGAAGCCCGAGCCGGCGCGCAGAATCGTGACCAGCGGGCCGGCGCCGATCAGCGCGTGCTTGTCGTCGAGCACCACCGGGGCCTTGACCGTGTAGGTGCCGGGCGCGACGTAGACGGCCCGCTGGCTGCTGCTGCCCAGCGCGGTGTTGATGGCGGCCTGGGCACCAACGGTCGGATCCACCTCGTAGGTGGCGCCGGAGCCGGCGGGACCGACCCACGGGATCGCGCCGGTGGACGCGAGCGCGGCGGCCTGTGCGGGGGTGATGCTGCCCAGCGCGGGCGCGGCGACGGCGGCGCCCGCGCCGACCATCGCGGCCCGGAGCAGATGACGACGGCCGGAACGGTTGTCCTGCATGCTTCCTCCTGAGCTGGTTGGCCCTCGGCCGCCGGGGCGGAACGAGGTGCGGCGTCGGTGGCCCGTCGTCGCCCGGAGGAAGCGGACAGGTCGACGGGCAGCCCGGCCTGCGCCGAGCCGCCAAGTCTCTCCGTCTGTGTCGATCCCCCGTGGCGGCGACGGAGCCCGCGCCGCATCGGCGGTCATCATCGCAACTGGTGGCCGATCCGTCTGCCCCCTGCGAGCGATCTTCGGGACTCAGCAGCCGCCCGCACGGCACGGACGCGCCTGGCCGGACTCGGCCGGTCGAGAGGTGATCTCCGACGCAGGTCGATCAACCCGACAGGGCCGGAACCATACGCTGGCAGCCGCACTCGACAGCGAGACATCCGGGCGGCGGCGACCTGAGGGCGACGACCGGCCCGGGGAAGGCGCGGACACAGATGAACACGATGTTGAACGCCGCCGAGATGCTGGCGGTGCTGGCCGCCGGGGTCGCGGCCGGTGCCATCAACGCGGTGGTGGGCTCGGGCACGCTGGTGACCTTCCCGGTCCTGCTGTCCCTGGGCTATCCACCGGTGGTGGCGAACGTGTCGAACACGGTCGGGCTGGTGCCGGGGTCGTTCTCCGGGGCGTACGCCTATCGCCGTGATCTTGCCGGGCACGGCCGGCTGCTGGCGCGGTTGGGCGTCGCGAGCGTGCTCGGGGGGATCACCGGGGGCGTGCTGCTGCTGCGGCTGCCGCCGGGGGCGTTCCAGGCCATCGTGCCGGCGCTGATCGGGCTGGCGCTGGTGCTGGTGCTGGTGCAGCCGCAGCTGGCCCGGGCGCTGGCCCGCCGGCGGCAGGGCCCGGCGGACGCGCCGCCGCCCGCCGACGGGGAGGTCCGGCGGGTCGGGCTGCTCCTGCTCCTCGGTGTGTTCGCCACCGGGGTGTACGGCGGCTACTTCGGCGCCGCCCAGGGTGTGCTGCTGCTGGGGCTGCTCGGGGTGCTGCTCTCCACCGACCTGCGCTGGGTCAACGGGGTCAAGAACGTGCTCGCCGGCCTGGTGAACGGGGTCGCGGCGGTCATGTTCATCGCCCTGGGCACGGTGGCCTGGCAGCCGGCCCTGCTCATCGCCGTGGGTTCCGTGGTGGGTGGCCTGGTCGGCGGCCGGTGGGGGCGTCGGCTGCCGCCGGCAGCGCTGCGTGCCGCGATCGTGGTCGTCGGGCTCGCCGCCCTGGTCAACCTGCTGGCCTGAGCCGGCGCCGCCCGACGTGAGCCTGGCCGGTCAGCCGCGCGCACGGGCCCACGAGACGAAGCGGTCGGCCAGCTCGGCGGGGTTCACGTCGTGGTCCAGCCCGGCGAGTTGCTCGGCGGCATCGGCCTGGAGGGTCGCCAGGTAGACGGTGAGCGCGACGCGGTCGTGGCGGTACTCGCCGAGCAGCCGCAGCTTCGCCGCCGAGCAGGGCCAGGCGATGCCGCACGCCCGGCAGCGCCAGGTGGGCCGGGTCGGGACGTGCTCGCGGCGTCGAGTCACGGCCGGGCCGCCCCCGCCGCCTCTGCGGACCCTGGGCCGCCGGCGACCGGCCCGGACGGTTCGGCGACGACCGCGACCGGGTGGTTCGGCGAGGGTGCGGGTCGCGTCATCGATCCGGCCAGCTGGGGGCCGGCGGAGATCAGCGTGACCCGGTCGACGCGGACGAAGGCGAAGCGCGCGCGGGCGCGGAGGGTGCCGTCCGGGGTGACCTCGTGGCCGCGTACCTCGGCCCACACCCGTCCCTCGAACGGGCCGATGCTCAGCACCTCGGTGATCCGCAGGGTCAGCGGTCCCTCGCCGAAGCGGTACGCGTCGTCCGGCACGCGGATCGTCGCGCCGACGGCCAGAGGCATCCGTGTCTCCCGACGAGGCGCGTTCTCCTGGCGGGGCGCGGGCTCCCGGCGATGCACGGGCTCCCGGCGGGGCGCGGGCTCCCGGCGAGGCGCGGGCTCCCGGCGAGGCGCGGGCGGGGTCGGCTGGCATTGGCCTGCGACGGCATCGGGCCGGACGGGCAACGGTGCCGGGCCGGGCGGCTGGCGGGTGGGCACGGGCGGGGCCTCCTCCGGGAGCGCGACGAGGAACGCGACGAGCGGGCTGGAGGGGGCCGCCCCGCCCTCCCCGCCGGGGCGGCCCCGCGACTGGCACGACCGCCGGGCTACCTCGCCTCCACCGGCCGCGCCGCCTTCGTCACCCCAACTTGCCGCCAGTAAGCAGACAGATACACCGCGTGAATGTATGGTCGCCAGATATTTGGGACATCCGATGGGAGGAGCCCGTGAACGACGCGCTGCGGGTCGCGCTCAGCGACACCGGACACACGACCGAATCCCTCGCCGAGAAGGTCGGGGTCGACCCGAAGACGGTCGGCCGCTGGCTGACGGAGGACCGCATCCCGCATCCCCGACATCGGTTGGCGGCGGCGGAGGCCCTCCACCGGGACGTGTCGGACATCTGGCCGGACACTTCGAGACGTCGTGACCCGATCTGGTTCCGTCCGTGGCAGGAGATCGAGCGCGAGGCGGTGTCGCTGCGGTCGTACGAGTCGGTGGTGCTGCCCGGGCTGCTCCAGACCGAGGCGTACGCGCGTGCCGTGCTGACCGGCGGCGGCCTGTTCCCCCGGGGCGACGTCGAGCGGCACCTGGCGGCCCGGCTCGCCCGGCAGGGCATCCTCCGGCAGGACGAGCCGCCGCTGTTCACGGCCGTCGTCGACGAGGCGGTGCTGCGCCGGCCGGTCGGCGGCCGGGCCACCATGCGCGAGCAGCTCCGCGCCCTGGTCACGGTGTGCGCCGAGCCGCACATCCGGGTGCACGTCGTGCCGTCGTCGGTCGGTGCCTACGCGGGGCTGAACGGGCCGTTCGTCATCGCCAACAGCCACGACCACCGGATCGCCGGCTACCTCGACAACCAACTCCAGGGTCAAGTGGTTAGCGACCCCGCGGACATCGCCGCCATGATGGCAGCGTGGGAGAACGTGCGCGGCGAGGCGCTGACCCACTGGCAGTCTGTCGATCTCATCTCGGAAGTGGCGGAGACATGGAGCTGAATGGCGCGCGGTGGCGCAAGAGCAGCCGCAGCAGCGGCAACGGCGGCAACTGCGTCGAGGTCGCCGACAACCTGCCCGGCGTCGTCGCCGTGCGCGACTCGAAGGACCCGGCCGGCCCGGCGCTCGCCTTCCCGCCGGCGGCGTGGCGCGCGTTCGTCAGCCGGATCGCCGAGCGCCCCTGACCGAGCGGCGGTGACCGGATCGGCGTCCGGGGCGGCGGAAACTCCGCCGCCCCGGACGACCTGGGGTCACTCCGCCGGCATCGTGGCGGCCTCCAGGGTCGCCAGCGCCCGCCGCAGCGCGCCGGCCCGCCCGGCCGGCGTGCGCGCCTTGAGCAGCGGCAGGAAGATCCCGTACCGGTCGCTGCGGCTCAGGGCCTCGAACGCCACGCGGGCACGGTCGCTGCCCGCGAGCGCCGCGACGAGATCCTCGGGTACGGCGGCGCTGCGCTGCGGGGCGTACGCCCTCGCCCATCGGCCGTCGGCCTTCGCGGCGTCGACCTGCGCGGCCGGCGGGGCGCATCTGGCCGGCCGCCTCCAGGGCGGCCACGCGGTCGACGTTGACCCGCGACCACGGGCTGCCCGGCCGGCGCGGCGAGTAGCGCTGGAGGAAGTGCGTCGCGTCCAGGCGGCGGCGGTGGCTGTCGATCCAGCCGTGGCTGATGGCGACGTCGCCGGCCTGCGCCGCGCTCATGGCGACCGCGCCCGAGCCCTTGCGGGGAATCGCCAGCCAGGCTTCGGACCGGGTGCCGGCGTGCGCGGCGAGCCACCCGTCCCACTCGTCCGCGTCCGCGCACCGGATGATCTCGACCTCGTCCACGGTTGTCAGCCCTGCCCGGCGAGGATCTCGACGTAATGCGGGTTGTACATGACGCCCAGCAGGTTGCCGAACGGGTCGACCACGGTGGCGGTCACGAAGCCGCTGCCGCGGTCCTGCGGTGGCTCGTGCGGGGTGGCGCCCAGGGCGAGCAGCCGCGCGTACATGCCGTGCACGTCGTCGACGTGCCAATACAGGACGACGCCGCCCGGCCCGGACGCCGCGCCCGGCGGCCGATAGCGGCTGTCGACCAGGCCCAGTTCGTCCTGGTGGTCGCCGAGGCGCCATTCCGCGTAGCCGTCGCGCAGGAAGTACGGCTCGAAGCCGATCAGTTCCGTGTACCAGCCCTTGGCCGCCTGCCAGTCCACCGCCCAGTAGCTGACGTTGGCCATGCCGCGCAGTCTCGGTGTCTCCGTCATGACCTCACGCTAGGACGGGTTGAGGAACATCAGCTTCCTCAATCTCGGGCAGAATCGGGAAATGCTGGAAACCTCGGTACGGCTCCTGCGGCTCCTCTCGCTCCTCCAGCAGCGGCGCGACTGGTCCGGCGCCGATCTGGCGGCCCGGCTGGCGGTCACCACCCGGACCGTCCGCAACGACGTCGACCGGCTCCGGCAGCTCGGCTACCAGGTGGACTCGACCACCGGCCCGGCCGGCGGCTACCGCCTCGGCGCCGGCACCGCGCTGCCGCCGCTGCTGCTCGACGACGACGAGGCGGTGGCGGTCGCGGTCGGCCTACGGGCGGCCGCGGCGGGCTCGGTCACCGGCATCGAGGACGTGTCGCTGCGGGCGCTGACCAAGCTCGAACGGACCCTGCCGGCGCGGCTGCGCCCGCGCGTCGACGCCCTGCGCACCACGACGGTCTCGGCGGCCGGCGGCGGGCCGACCGTCGACGCCGACACGCTGACCGCCGCCGCGGCGGCGGCACACCGGCACGAACGGCTGCGGTTCGAGTACGCCGGCCACGACGGGAGCACCAGCGTGCGCGACGTGGAGCCGCACACCCTCGTCTACACGGGCCGCCGCTGGTACCTGCTGGCCTGGGACACGGACCGGCGGGACTGGCGCACGTTCCGCGCCGACCGGGTGCGTCCGCTGCCGCCGGCCGGGCCACGGTTCGTGCCGCGCGAGCCACCCGGTGGCGACGCGGCGGCACACGTCCTGCGCGGCGTCCGGTCGCTGGTCTGGGCGTACCAGGCGCGCATCCGCTTCCACGCGCCGGCCGCCGTGGTGGCCGAGCGGAGCACCCCCACCTCCGGCGAGATCATCCCGATCGACGACGCGACGTGCGAGCTGGTCACCGGCACCGACTCGCTGCACGACCTGGCCACGTACCTGAGCAAGTTCGACGTCCCGTTCACGGTCCTGGCTCCCCCCGAACTCCACGACCTCCTCCACACCCTCGCCACCCGCTACCTCGCCGCCCTCCCCCACCCGCCCCGGCGATCTTGCACTGCATGCCCGGGCGAAGGCCCGCATTCCGCCTGAAACAGGGCCGAAAGTGCAAGATCACGGGGGTCGTCGCGTCCCCACGGCGGCGGGGGTGGGCGGTAGCGTGCGGTGGTTGGTGGCGGAGGCGCGTCCGTCGTACACATGTTCCATCCACAGCCTGTGGACGGCGGAGGGCTCCGATGGGTTACCAGCTCAGCGCGGTCGTCGCGGACGCCGAGCTGCTCCGCGAGCAGACCGCCGACCTCGACCACGCGGTCCTCGGCGAGCTGCGCCAGGACTTCGCGCTGCTGCCGGTCACCCCGCAACTGGTCGAGGAGCTGACCGGGGCGCTGCCCGACTTCTCGGCGGCGGAACGGTCGCCTGCGGAGCCGTTCCACCTGGTGCTCTCGGCCGCCCTCGCCGGGGTCCTCGCGGGCTGGTCGCGGTCGGGTCCGGTGGCGTACCTGGAGGCGGAGTTCGCCGGCGGCGCCGGCTACCAGTCGGCGGTGGTGTGGCTCGGCGGCGGGGTGAGCTGGGGGCCGCGCGTCGACCACCTCTTCGACGGGCCGCGGTCGGAGTGGCCGCTCAACGCCGCGCTCGCCCGGCTCGGCGCGGAGCCCGGCGCGTGGATCGACCCGTTCGCCGAGCTGGGCCTGCACGTCGAGCGGAGCACCGCCGGGTGGCTCGCGCACGGCCGCCGACGGCTGAGCGCCGACTACTGGGACGAGCTGGCCGAGGAGTGGGAAAGCCGGCAATCTGGGGACGAACAGCAACCTGAGCGCCCCGGCCCCGTTGGGGACTGGGGGATTCTATGAAATTGCGACAATTCGTGTTCATCGCGGCGCTGCTGACGGCTGCCTCGATCGCGGGCAGTGGCGTTCGCCCGCAACTGCCCGAAATGGACGGTCGGCCCGCCGGAGCCGTCGACGTGGTCGGCCTGAACGGGCTCCACGACATCGAGTTCGGCGACACCGAGGACGAGCTGACCCGGCGGGGCATCCTGCGTACCGACGTCGACGCCTGCGGCCCGTCACTCGCCGGGCACGACACGACCAGCCCGATCTTCGTCGACGACCGGCTCGTGCTGCTCTGGCTCGGCGACGCGACGCGCACCCCGGAGGGCGTCACCGCCGGCAGCCCCGTCGACGAGGTCTGGGGCCGCTACCCGTCGGCGCGCGAGCTGGAGGCTCCACAGGGGACGCACCGGTTCGACGGGCTGCTCGCCCGGCGGGGCGACCGCGCGTACCTGTTCCTGCACGACGGGCGCACGGTCCGCAAGATCATCGTCGGCTACGCCGAGTGGGCCCAACGCCTCTTCGAGGAGGGCCACAGCCCCTGCTGAACTCCGCCGGTCGGTCTTCGACAGCAGCGGCGTGCGGTACTGCGGCCCCGACCGGCTACGCCTTGCGGATGGATCGGGCGTCGACGGGGTCGGGGGGCGCGGCAGGCATGTGCGGCGGAGTGCCGGGTATCCGCCGGACATGGCGCGGTACACGAAGCCCGAGCTGAGAGAACAGCTCAAGGAAGAGATCATGGCTTCCGACAAGGGCGGCAGGCAGGGGCAGTGGTCGGCGCGCAAGTCGCAACGGCTCACCAAGGAGTACCAGAAGCGCGGCGGAGGCTACGAGGGCCCGAAGGACGAGCGGCAGAAGTCCCTGCAGCGTTGGGGCGGAGAGCACTGGCAGACCAGGGAAGGCGACACCCGGGCGCGGCACGGCGACGAGACGAGTCGTTACCTGCCCAAACATGCCTGGGAGCAGCTCTCCGACGAGGAGCAGCGCAAGACCGACGCCAAGAAGCGGAAGGAGTCGAGGTCCGGCAAGCAGT
This sequence comes from Micromonospora sp. NPDC047465, assembly GCF_040643125.1. Classification (NCBI taxonomy): domain Bacteria; kingdom Bacillati; phylum Actinomycetota; class Actinomycetes; order Micromonosporales; family Micromonosporaceae; genus Micromonospora; species Micromonospora sp. NPDC047465. Next base: position 31,897 of record NZ_JBEYTP010000011.1, on the reverse strand, counting down.
ACGTCGCCAACACCGAGCGGGCCAGCCGCGCACGCCGGAACGCCACGTCGGTCGGGCGGCTGTCGGAGCTGCCGGTTGCCGAGGCGGCCAAGCTCGTCCGGGGCCTCGACACGGGCCAACTCAAGGCGGCACTGCGGAGCGAACGCGACAACAAGGGTCGCAAGACGCTCATCCAGCGGCTGGAGTCGGAACTCGACCGGCGCTGACGGGCGTCCGGGTCACCGCGCCCGCTCGCGTACCGCCGAAACCGGGACCACAAGCGGAACGCCCGGCCGATCCTCGCGGATCGACCGGGCGTCCTCGCTTGTCACGAGCGGTGGCGGAGGGATTTGAACCCTCGGAGGGCGTAAACCCTCACACGCTTTCGAGGCGTGCTCCTTAGGCCACTCGGACACGCCACCGCCGACGAGGGTACAGGACCGCGGGTCTGGATGCCGAACCGGTATCCCCGCCTCCGGCCTGGCAGGATCTTTGCCATGAGTACGCACATCGGCGCGAAGCCGGGAGAGATCGCCGAGCGGGTCCTGATGCCGGGCGACCCGCTGCGGGCCAAGTGGATCGCGGAGACCTACCTCGAGGGCGCCAGCTGCTACTCGACGGTCCGGGGCATGCTGGGCTTCACCGGCCGCTGGAACGGCGTCGAGGTCTCCGTCCAGGGCTCCGGCATGGGCATGCCCTCCGCCTCGATCTACGCCCACGAGCTGGTCAACGAGTACGGCGTGAAGAGCCTGATCCGGGTCGGCTCCTGCGGCGCCCTGACCGAGGACCTGCGGCTGCGCGACGTGATCGCGGCGATCGGCTCCTCCACCGACTCGAACATGAACCGGATGCGCTTCGACGGGTTGATCGACTACGCCCCGGTCGCAGACTTCGGGCTGCTGCGCACGTCGGTCGAGGTGGCCGAGCGGCGCGGCATCGCCATGCGGGTGGGCCCGATCCTGGCGGCGGACGCCTTCTACACCGACCGCCCGGACCTCTACGACAACCTCGCCGACTACGGCGTGCTGGCGGTGGAGATGGAGTCGGCGGCGCTCTACACCATCGCCGCCCGGTTCAAGGCCCGCGCGCTGACCCTGCTGACAGTCAGCGACCACATCAAGACGGGCGAGAAGACCACCTCCGAGGAGCGCGAGCAGACCTTCAGTCAGATGGTCGAGATCGCCCTGGACACGATCATCGCCTGATCGCCTCCCCTTCGGCTCCACCGCCCCGTCGTCCGCTGGACGGCGGGGCGGTGTCGTGACGACCGTCACCCGACAAAACTATACGACCGGTCGTGCTTATTTATTAGCCTCTGCCCATGACACTCGACGGACGCGTCGCGCGGGGCGACCGGACCCGCACGGCCGCGCTGGACGCCGCCGTGGTGCTGGCCACCGAGGTCGGCCTGCACGGGCTCTCCCTCGCCCAGCTCGCCGACACGCTCGGGGTCAGCAAGTCCGGGCTGTTCGCGCACTGGCGCTCCAAGGAGGCGCTCCAGCTCGCCACCATCGACCGGGCCGTGGAGCAGTGGCAGGAGCGGATCGTCGCCCCGGCCCTGCGCGCCCCCGGCGGCGTACGGCGGCTCTGGGCGTTGCACCAGGCCCGGATCGACTTCTACGCCGCCCGGGTGCTCCCCGGCGGCTGCTTCTTCGCCAGCACCGACTTCGAGTACAACGCCCGCCCCGGCCCGGTCCGGGACCGGCTCGCCGAGGTGTTCGGCCGCTGGGCCGCGTTCCTCGAACGGCTCGTCCGGGAGGCCGTCGACGCCGGCGAGCTACCCGCCGACACCGACGTCCCGCAGCTGGCGTACGAGATCGACGCGCTCGGGATCACCGCCGCGCTGCGCTCCCGGCTGCTGGACCCCGACACCGCCTACCGGCACGCCCGCCAGGGCCTACTGACCCGCCTACGGGCGCTGTGCCCCGACCCCACCCTGCTACCGGAAGGCCCCTCATGAGCCACGCCATCGCCGACCAGCCCGCCGTCGAGTTCGGTCACGTCGAGCACGTCACGGTGCACTTCGACGACCTCGACGCCCTCGGCCTCCTGCACAACGCCCGGTACGCCGTGCTGCTGGAACGGGCCCTGACGCCGTACTGGGCCGCCCGCGGCGTCTCGTTCCAGGGCGGGCAGCACAGCGCCCCCGACGTGTTCCACGCGGTACGCGAGTTCACCATCACCTACCGCGCCCCGATCACCGGCACCGGGCCCGTGGCGGTGCACTTCTGGCTCGAACACTTCGGCACCAGCAGCGCCGAGTACGCCTACCAGTTCCGCTCCGTCGACGGCCGGGTGGTGCACGCCGAGGGCCGGCGCGCCATCGTCCGGCTCGACCCGGCCACTCTGCGCCCGGCGCCGTGGACCGAGACCGCGCAGGCGGTGGCCGCCACCCTGCTCCGTCCCGCCCCGAGCCCCGCCTGACGCGGTTCGGGTGCGTCCGCCGGTCGCGCAGGCGACCACGGACGCACCCGAACCGTCAGGCCAGCGCCTCCGTGGGGGCCAGCCGGGCGGCGCGGACGGCCGGATACAGGCCGGCGCCACCACCGATCGCCAGGGTCGCCGCCACGCCGCCGACCACCGCCCAGGCCGGCACCACGGTCGGCCACCCCTGGGAGAGCGCGTAGCCGGCGGTGACCAGGATGCCGAGCAGCACCCCGCCCGCCCCGCCCAACGCGGAGAGCAGCAGCGACTCGGCCAGGAACTGGGTGCGAACCTGCCCCCGGGTGGCGCCCAGCGAGCGCCGCAGCCCGATCTCGGCGCGCCGCTCCAGCACCGAGATGACCATGGTGTTCGCCACCCCGACACCGCCGACCAGCAACGCCACCGCGCCGAGGCCCAGCAGCAGGCCGGTGAACGCCTCGTCGGTGGCCTCCGCGGCCGCCAGCGCGTCCGACGGCCGGGACACCTCCACCTCGTTCGGCGCCTCCGGGTTCGCGGTCGCGCCGAGCACCGACCGGACTGCCTCCACCGACGCCTCCCGAGACCGGGTGTAGACGGTCGTCGGGTGCCCGTCGAAGCCCAGGTACGTCTCCGCGGCCGGCCAGCCGACCAGCGCCGAGCCGTCCAGCTCCGGGGCGAGCGGGGCCGGCGCCAGGATGCCGACCACGGTGAACCAGCGCCCGCCGAGGTGCACCTGCACGTCCGGGCCGGCCGCGCCGAGCCCGAGCCGCCGGGCGGCGGCGTCGCCGAGCACCACGGCCGGGTACCGCTCGGTGGCCGCGTTCAGCCAGGTGCCGCTGCGTACCGTCGCGCCGACGGTGTCGACCAGCCCGAGCTGGGCGGCCCGGGTGGCGATGCCGCCCGTCTGGCCCGGCGGGATGCGGTCGGAGCGGTAGACCGGGCTCTCCGGCACCTGCCCGGTGGCGGCCACCGCGGTCACCGGCCCGATCCGGCCGATCATGGCGACCGCCTCCACCGGGAGCCGCGCCTGCTCGCCGAAGAGCGTGCTGCCCGGGGCCACGGTGAGCAGGTTGGTGCCGAGCCGGTCCAGGGTGCGGTCCAGGTCGGCGCGGGACGACGACGAGATGCCGACCACCGCCACCATCGCCGCGATGCCGATCGCTATGCCCAGGGCGGAGAGAAACGCGCGCAGCGGCCGGGTGCGCAGCCCCACCCCGCCGACCCGGAGCACGTCGGCCGGCACCAGCCGGGCCGGCACCAGCCGCGGCCGGTTCTCCACCACCGTCAGCCCACGCCGGTCGCGCCGGGTGTCCACCGCCATCAGCGCACCCCCTCGGAGACCAGCGCCGCCGAGTCGGCCACCACCCGGCCGTCCCGCATCCGCACCTGCCGCGGCAGCCCGTCGGCGATCTCCCGGTCGTGCGTGATCACCACGACCGTGGTGCCCGCCACGTGCAACTCGCGCAGCAGCGTCAGCACCCCGGCACCGGCCACCGAGTCGAGGTTGCCGGTCGGCTCGTCGGCGAGCAGCACCGCCGGCTCCCCGACCACCGCCCGGGCCACCGCGACCCGCTGCCGCTCGCCGCCGGAGAGCTCGTGCGGCCGGTGCGTCAGCCGGTGCCCGAGCCCCACCCGGTCGAGCGCGGCCTCCGCGCGCCGCCGCCGCTCCCGCCGGGGTACGCCGGCGTAGAGCAGCCCGTCCGCGACGTTGTCCAGCACAGGCGTGCCGGCGGCGAGGTGGAACTGCTGGAAGACGAAGCCGATCCGGCGGGCCCGCAGCGCGGCCAGCTGGCGGTCCGGCAGGATCGCCACGTCGTACCCGTCGATCCGGACCCGGCCGGCGGACGGGCGGTCCAACGTGCCGATCAGGTGCAGCATGGTGGACTTGCCCGACCCGGACGGGCCGACGATCGCCAGGAGCTCGCCGTATCGGATCCGCAGCGACACCTCACGCAGCGCCACGACCCCGCCCGGGTACGTCCGGCTCACCCCGTCCAGCACGACGGCGTCAGCGGTCATGCCGGCATCCCCACGGTCATGCCCTCGGCCACGTCCGGGCCGCTGATCTCGACCCGGCCGGCGGCGAAGAGCCCGGTCGTGACCGCGACGATCCGGCTCCGCCCCGCATCGACCACCTCCACCCCGTAGCCGCCCTCGGCGAGGGCGAGCAGCGCCGCCACCGGCACGGTGAGCACGTCGGGCCGCTCGGTCGCGGTGAAGGTGACCTCCACGGACGCCTGGTCGTAGCCGGCGAGCTTTGCCGGGTCGGCCACCGACACGGTGACCTCGATCTTCGTCTCGGCCTCGCTGTCCTGCCCCGCCGCGCCGCCGGTGCCGGCGTCGATCACCGTCTGCACGGTCTCGACCTTTCCGTTGACCGGCCCACCGTCGGGCAGGCTGACGGAGACCGCGCCGCCCTTCTTCGCCAGCCGTTGGTCGTCGACCTCCAGCTCGACGGTGACCAACCGGCTGGTGCCCGTGTACGTCAACACCGCCTGGCCCGGCTGGGCCGCGTCCCCGGGCGCCGCCTGCTGGCTCGCCACCCGGACCGCGCCGGCCGCGTAGACGATCCGGCCCGGCTCGACCCGGCCGGTCTCGGGCAGCCCCAGCTTCTCCTGCCACTGCCGGACCGCGTCGGCGGTGCTGCCGGTGTACTCGTCGTCGACCGTGAAGCCGTCGTGACCGAGCGCGCGCAGGTTCCGCTCGAACTGCTCGACGTCCGCCCCCTCCACCCCTGGTTGGAGCACCCGGTACGCGGGCAGCGGCCCGTAGAGCAGCACCACCGGGTCGTTGTCCACGGCGTAGAGCCGCCCGCCCCGCTTCACCGTCGCACCGGTGTCCGGCACCGCGGTGATCGTCCCGCTCAGCCGGGCGGAGGCGGTGCGGGTGGTGCCGTACCCCAACTCGCCGTCGACGGTCTGGGCGTCGGTCAGCGTCTGCCGGGTGACCGTGGCGGTGGCCGGCGGGGCGGTGTCGGCGGCGGCGGTGCTGCGGTCGGTCCCGTCGAAGCCCACCGCGGCGGCGACACCGACGGCGGCCGCGACCACGACGGCGGCGGCCAGCGCGACCGTCCGGAGCCGGAACCGTCGAGCGCTCACCGCGCGGCTCCGGCGGTCTTCGGTGCGTACTGCCGGCACTTCTCCATCGCGGCCTTCAACTGCTGGTCGTCGACGTTCATCGCGTCGAGCCGCAGTTGGATGCCGCCGTCCGCGGAGGGGTCGGGGAACTCGGGCACGCCGTTCTCGCGCATGCAGGCGGCGAGCTTGCGCATCCGGTCCACCTGCTCCGGGTCGAGCTTCGGCTTCTCTCCGCCGTTCGGCAGGTGCTGCCGGCACTTCTCCATGGCCGCCTGCACCTTCCCCGGGTCGGTCTTCCCGTCGAACCGGAACAGCCGGGCGCCGCCCGGCTCCGGGTCCGGCACCTCCACCCCGTTCTCCCGCATGCACTCGGCGAACTTCAACTGCCGTTCCTCGTCGCCGAGCTGGGCGGCGGTGGAGGCCGACACCGGTTCGGCACCGCCGCCGCCCGCCGTCGCCACCGCCGGTCCGTCGCCCGACCCGCCGCAGCCGGCAAGGGCCAGGGCGACCAGCAGCGGCACCGCGAGTAGTCCTCGTCGCATGACACGCTTCCTCTCCGGGCCCGGCGGACGTCGCCGGGCACCCCCCGTTCGGCCCGGCGCTCCACCGGGCGTCCCGACCAGTCGACGACAGGGGGCGTATCCGGGGCGTAACCGTCGGCGTTAACGGCGGCGTTATGCGGGGCGCGGCACCATTGGCGGGTGAGAGTGCTGGTGGTGGAGGACGAGAGCCTGCTCGCGGAGAGCATCGCCGAGTGGCTGCGCCGGGAGGCGTTCGCGGTCGACGTCGCGTACGACGGCGACGCGGCGCTGGAGCGGCTCGGCGTCAACGACTACGACGTGGTCGTCCTCGACCGGGACCTGCCGTTCGTGCACGGCGACGAGGTGTGCCGGGCGATCGTGGACGGCGGCGGGGAGACGCGGGTGCTGATGCTCACCGCGGCGGCGGCCGTCCGGGAGCGGGTGGCCGGCCTGGCGCTCGGCGCCGACGACTACCTGACCAAGCCGTTCGCCCTGGTCGAACTCTCCGCCCGGGTGCACGCGCTGAGCCGGCGGGCCCGCCCCGCAGCACCGCCCACGTTGGCCCGGGCCGGCATCGTGGTCGACCCCGGCCGCCGCGAGGTGCACCGGGACGGCCGGTACGTGCCGCTGTCCCGCAAGGAGTTCGCGGTGCTGGTCGAGCTGCTGCGCGCCGACGGCTCGGTGGTCTCCGCCGAGGAACTGCTGGAGCGGGCCTGGGACGAGCACATCGACCCGTTCACCAACGTCGTCCGGGTCACCGTGATGAAGCTGCGCCGCAAGCTGGGCGACCCGCCGGTGGTCGAGACCGTGCCCGGTGTGGGATACCGGATCTCGTGAAGCGCCTCTCCCTCCGGGCCCGGCTGACCCTGATCTACGGCGGCCTCTTCCTGGTCGCCGGGTTGGTCCTGCTCGCGGTCACCTACGTACTGGTCGACCAGCGCACGACGCAGCCGGTCGGGATGGCGCTGCGCGACGCCAAGCCGGTCGTCCAGGGGACGGAGCCGAAGATCAACGGCGTCCCGGCCGAACAGCTGCGGGTGCTGGTCAGCAGGGCCCAGGACGACGCCCGGGACCAGACCCTGTACTCGCTGCTCACCCAGGGCGGTATCGCGTTGCTCCTGGTCTCCGTGGTGGCCATCGCGTTCGGCTGGCTGGTCGCCGGCCGGGCGCTGCAACCGCTGCACCAGATCACCGGGACCGCCCGGCGGATCGCCGGCGCCGACGTGGCCGGACGCGGGCTGCACGAACGCATCTCGCTCTCCGGGCCACGGGACGAGGTCCGGGAGCTGGCGGACACCTTCGACGAGATGGTGGAGCGGCTCGACCGCTCGTTCGACGGGCAGCGCCGGTTCGTCGCGAACGCCTCGCACGAACTGCGTACCCCGCTGGCGCTCAACCGTTCGCTGATCGAGCTGGCCGTCACCCGGCCGGGCGCGTCCGAGGACGTCCGCCGGCTCGGCGAGTTGCTGCTCTCGGTGAACGAGCGGCACGAGCGGCTGATCGACGGTCTGCTCACCCTGGCCGACTCGGAGAACGAACTCACCGCCCGGTCCCGGGTGGACCTGGCCGAGGTGGCCGCGCACGTCGTCGACCAGGCGGTCCGGGCGGGCACCGGGCCGGTGGTGGACCGGGACCTGGCGGCGGCGCCGGTCAGCGGCGACCCGGTGCTGCTGGAACGGATCACCACCAACCTGGTGGAGAACGCGCTGCGGCACAACCTGCCGACCGGCGGGTGGGTCGGAATCCGCACCGGCGTGGTGGCGGGGCGGTCGACGCTGACCGTGAGCAACACCGGCCCGGTGGTGCCCGGCTACGAGATGGCGGCCATCTTCGAGCCGTTCCGCCGGCTCGCCGGCGAGCGGGTCGGCGGTGGCCGCGGGTTCGGCCTCGGGTTGTCCATCGTCCGGGCGGCGACCCGGGCGCACGGCGGCACGGTGACGGCCCGCCCCCGCGACGGCGGCGGGCTGGACGTCACGGTCGAGCTACCGCCCGCCTGACTCCCACCCCGGGGGGAGGGCGGCCGTTGCCTCAGCGGAAGAAGGCGCGCAGCAGCGCGGCGCTCTCCGACTCCAGGACGCCGCCGTAGACCTCCGGCCGGTGGTTGAGCCGGCGGTCGCGCAGCACGTCCCAGAGCGAGCCGGCGGCCCCGGTCTTCGGCTCCCAGGCGCCGAAGACCACAGTGGACACCCGGGCCAGCACGAGCGCGCCCGCGCACATCGTGCAGGGTTCCAGGGTGACCACCAGCGTGCAGCCGTCGAGCCGCCAGCGGCCCAGCCGCTCCGCCGCCCGGCGCAGCGCCAGCACCTCGGCGTGCGCGGTCGGGTCGCCGGTCAGCTCCCGCTCGTTGCGCCCCGTCGCCAGCTCGGCGCCGTCCGGCCCGTAGAGCACGGCGCCGACGGGGATGTCGTCGGAGCTGTCCTCGCCCGCGCCGCCGGGGGGCTCCGCCGGCCCGGTGACCGCGACCTCCAGCGCCCGGCGCATCCACAGCTCGTGCCGCTGCCGCCGGCCGGCGCCGTCGGGGTCCGCCAGCTCCTCGTGCGCGCCGGGCCCGACCCGGCCGACCGAGCCCGGGGTCGGCTGCCCCGGCCGTACGGTCTCCAGCGCCGGATCGGTGGCGTCGGCCGGCTCGCCGCCGCCGGCCCCCGACCGACCCGGCCCGGCGACACCGGACGGGTCAGACCTCACGCAGTTCCTCGACCTCGTCGGCGCAGCCGAGCATCAGGCACACCTCGGCGGTCACGTCGGCGGGCATCATGCCCTCCTGCGCGCAGAGGTTGAGCAGCTTCTGCGCGGGGATGCCCAGGTCGGCCAGGAGGTCGGCGTCGCCGACCGGGTCGGCCTCGGGGTCGACGGCGGGCTGCTGGCTCTCCTCGTCGCCGGACGGGGCCGGGCGCGGCTCGTCGGTGTCGTCCATCCCCGTCACCGAGGTCTTCAGGTCCCCCACCAGCAGCGCGCCCAGCCGGGACTCCTCCGCGTACGCCGAGTCGGAGCCGAAGACCCGCAGGTCCTCCCCCTCGTCCAGGCGCAGGATCACCAGGTACGCGTCGTCCGCCTCGACGAAGAGCAGCGACAGGTCGGCGTCCTGGTCGACGTCGCGCAGCCGGTCGGCGACGTCGTCGACGTCGGTGACGCCCCGCAGGTTCACCTCGGCCGCGGTCCAGCCGCCGCCGTCACGCACGACCGCCGCAGCGAAGTACGACACGGTCCCCCCAAAAAAGCCTCGGCACGCCGACCCGTTACGCGTGCACGTTAGCCGGTCGGGTCGGCAGGCGACCGGTCAACGCCCCGAAGGGCCGGTCAATCCTGAGGAAACTCTCGTCAGCCGGCGACGCGACGGCGGGTGGCGATGAGCTCCCGCAGCCGCTCGCTCCGCACCCGCTGCGGCCGCTCGCGCTGGCGGACCGCCCGGGCACCCGCCAACTCGGCGAGGAGCTGCTGGCGGCGACGGCTGCGCTCGGGATCGAGCCGCGGAGTGGTCCAGGCCATACCGCCGAGAGTGCCGAGTCCGCGCGGCCACGTCAAGACGGGATTCGCTGCGCAGCCGACCCGCGACGCAGCGCAGCCGCGCCCGCCGCGCGGACCTCCCCGTGACCGGGGACTACCAGAGCGGCCAGTCCCCGCTCGACGCCCAGCGCACCGCCACGACGGCGGCGGCGATGCTCCACCCGCCGGCGGTGACGATCGCGATGCCGGTGGCCACCCCCCGGTCGCCGGCGCGGACCAGCAGCAGCGCGGCCAGCCAGGCCAGGCCGCCGGCCGCCACCGTCCACCAGGCGTACTCGGACACGCTGCGGCCGAGCAGGCCGAACAGGAGCAGCCAGACGGTCGCCGCGCCGCCGCCCACGGCGACGCCCACGCCGGTGACCGGGTGCGGCTCGCGGTAGGTGGGCCGCGACGGCGGCCCGGCGGGGAAGAGCCCCGAGGGGGCACGCGGCGCCGGGCGCAGGTCCGGGTCGGGCGGGAAGGCGTACGGTCCGGTCGTCACCCTGCGCCTCCCCTCTGCCGTGCGGCTCGTCCCACCGTACCGACTCTGTCAGGATGTCCGGATGCCCTCGCCGACGATCCGACGCCGCCGTGCGCGTCCGGCGTACCCGGTCCTGCTGTTGCTCGTGCCGGTGCTGGCCGCCGGCTGCGCGACGAGCCGGCCCGGGACGGCACCCGGCACCCCCCGCCCGAGCCTGCCGGCCACGGCCGCGCAGCCGGCGCCGTCGTCCGCCGTCCCGACCGACGCCGCCGTCCCGACCGACGCCGCCGTCCCGACCGGCCCGTCGGTGGCGCCGGCCCGCGCCGGGCTGCCGCACGTCTTTCCGGTACGCGCGACGAACGTCGCCTACCACCCGACCCACTCGGCCTACCCGGGGACGGACATCTTCGCCGACTGCGGCGAGCCCGTGGTGGCGGTGACCGACGGCGTCGTCCTTGAGGTCAGCCGGGTGGACCGGTTCGACAAGCGGGGGCCGCGAGGGCCCTACAACGGCGGGCTGTCGGTCTCGCTGCTCGGCGACGACGGGGTGCGCTACTACGGCTCGCACCTGCGCCGGATCGCCGACGGGATCGACGCCGGCGTGCGGGTGCGGGCGGGGCGGCTGCTCGGCGAGGTCGGCCGGACGGGCAACGCGAACAACGTCTGCCACCTGCACTTCGGCATCTCCCCGCCGTGCACCGGCCGGGACGGCTGGTGGATCCGGCGGGGCGTGGTCTGGCCGGCGCCCTACCTGAACTCGTGGCGGCGCAAGGGCAACCGCGAGCCGGCCGCCGAGGTGGCCGCGTGGCACCGCCGGCACGGCTGCCCGAAGGCCCCGGCGACGACCGGCTGACCGCGCCGCAGGTCGTCCCTGCGACCGGCGGCGCGGAGGCGTATTTTCCTTGGAATGAGCGCCCGGGACCCGATCGCCGATCTCCGCCGGATCGCCTTCCTCCTGGAGCGGGCGAACGAAGCGACCTACCGGGTCCGGGCGTTCCGGTCGGCGGCCACGGCCCTCGCCGCGCTGCCGGCGCGGGAGGTGGCCGAGCGGGCCCGCACCGGCAAGCTCACCGAGCTGTCCGGGGTCGGCGACGTCACCGCCCGCTGCGTCGCCGAGTCGCTCGCCGGCGAGGAGCCGGTCTACCTGCGCCGGCTGGTCGCCACCGAGGGCACCGACCTCGACGCGGCGGCGACCGCGCTGCGCACCGCGCTGCGCGGCGACTGCCACACCCACTCCGACTGGTCCGACGGCGGCTCCCCCATCGAGGAGATGGCGCTCGCCGCGGTCGAGCTGGGCCACGAGTACGTGGTGCTGACCGACCACTCGCCCCGGCTGAAGGTGGCCCGGGGCCTGACCGCGGACCGGCTGCGCCGCCAGCTCGACCACGTGGCGAAGGTCAACGAGGCGTTGCCGGAGGGCTTCCGGATCCTGACCGGCATCGAGGTCGACATCCTCGCCGACGGTTCGCTGGACCAGGACGAGAAGCTGCTGGCCCGCCTCGACGTGGTGGTCGGCTCGGTGCACAGCGGCCTGAACGACGACCGGGCGAAGATGACCCGGCGGATGCTGGCCGCGATCGCGAACCCGCACCTGGACATCCTCGGCCACTGCACCGGGCGGATGGTGTCGTCCCGGCCGGCCGGCGTGCAGGGGCCGGGCGACCGGGCGCACCGGCCGCGTACCCGGCCGGAGAGCGACTTCGACGCGGACGCCGTCTTCGCCGCGTGCGCCGAGCGCGGAGTGGCCGTGGAGATCAACTCTCGGCCGGAGCGGCAGGATCCCCCGAAGCGGCTGATCCGCCGGGCCCTGGAGGCCGGCTGCGACTTCGCCATCAACACCGACGCGCACGCCCCGGGGCAGCTCGACTGGCAGCGGTTCGGCTGCGAGCGCGCCGCCCTCTGCGGGGTGCCCGCCGACCGGGTGGTCAACACGTGGGACGCCGACCGGCTGGTCGACTGGGCGCGCGAGCACGCCGCGAGCTGAGCCGTCGCCTCGCCGGCCGCCCGGGGCCGGGGCGCGCCCCGGCCCCGGGACCACGCGGCACCGCTCAGCGGTGGGTGGCCCGCGCGACGTCGGCCCGGGGCCGTTCAGCGAGAGGTGGCCGGCACGATGGCCGGCGCGGCGACGTCGGCCGCCGCCCGACGCCGGCCGATCAGGCCCTGCGAGACGGCGACGCCGAGCAGCACGATCAGCGCGCCGACCGGCTGGTGCCAGGTGAGCCGCTCGTCGAGGGCGAGGGCGCCGATCAGCACCGCGAAGACCGGGATCAGGTAGGTCACGGTGGAGGCGGTGCTCGCCCCGGCGACCCGGATGTTGCGCATGTTGATGACGAAGGCGAGGCCGGTGCCGAGCGCGCCGAGCGCCAGCACGCTGGCCACCACCTCGACCGAGAGGCCGGTCGGCGCCGGCGGCGCCCCCGCGACGAACGGCGCGACGACCGCGAGCTGCGCCGCCGCCATCAGCAACTGCGCCGCCGAGAGCGAGAGCCCGGAGTGCGTGCTGCCGGCGACGAACTTCTTCTGGTACGGGATGGCGACGCCGTAGCAGGCGGCCGCGCCGAAGCACATCAGCTGCCCGACGAAGTGCGCCCCGCCCACGCCCTGCCAGACGCCGAGCACCACCAGCACGCCGACGAAGCCCAGCGCCAACCCGACCGCGCGCCGGACGGTCAGCCGCTCGGTGCGGAACACCAGCACCGCCAGCGGCAGCACGATCAGCGGGGTGGTCGCGTTCCAGATGCCCGCGAGCATCGACTCGACCCGCTGCTCGCCGTAGCCGAAGAGGGTGAACGGCACGGCGACGCCGAACGCGGCGACCACGGCCAGGTGCGCCCAGACCCGGGGCTCGCCGGGCAGCCGGTCACGGAGCACGGCGAGCACCACCAGCAGCGTCACCGCGCCGGCGACGACCCGGTAGAGGGTGAGGTGCAGCGGATGCAGCTCCTCGACGCCGACCTTGATGAACAGGAAGCTGGAGCCCCAGATCGCCGCCAGCGCGACGAACCCGGGCAGCCAGCTCCGCAGCGCCGCCCGGTCAGGGGTGATATCCGCTGTCACTCCTGACACTCTGCCGCAGCCCCACGACAATGTCCCGCGACTTTCGGACGTCGTGTCGACCACCACAGCGACCGTCCTACCGGTCGGGACCGCGCCAGTGGAGCGCTGCCACCGGGGTCTTCGCCGGTGCCGGGCCGGCGCGCCGTCACCTGTCCGGGCCGACCTCGCGACCGCTGCCCTGAACACCGCAAACACGCTCGACAACTCGGCGGCCGCGTCGCGTAGGGTCGCAGCGTGGGACGAATCGATGACCTCGCGAACCGGTACGTGGCCGACTGGGCGCCGCTGAGCCCGACCGGCGCCACCTACGTCGGCATTGCCGGCTACGACGGCCAGCTCGACGACCTGTCACCGGACGGATACGCCGCCCGGGCCGGGCTGATCCGACAGACCCTGGCCGACCTGGACGTGACCGAGCCGGAATCAGAGTCGGAACGGACCGCCAAGGAGGCCATGCAGGAGCGGCTCGGCCTCGACCTCGCCCGCTACGAGGCGGGCGAGACGACCAGCGAGGTGAACGTGATCGCCAGCGGCCTGCACGAGGTCCGCATGGTGTTCGACCTGATGCCCACCGAGGGCGACGACGCCAGGGCCAACATCGCCGCCCGGCTGAACGGCTTCGCGGGCGCGCTGGAGGGCTACAAGGCGACGCTGCGCGAGGCGGCCGCCGCCGGCCACGTCAGCTCCCGGGTGCAGTTGGTCGAGGTCGCCAAGCAGTGCGACATCTGGACCGACCCGGACGGCGACAACTTCTTCCACGGGCTGGTCGAGCGGCTGGGCGCCGACGGCAGCCTCGGCGCCGAGCTGCGCCGGGGCGCGGCGGCGGCGACCGCGGCGACCGCCGAGTTCGGGCAGTTCCTCCGCACCGAGCTGGCCCCGCTGGGCCGGGAGAAGCAGGCCGCCGGCCGCGAGCGCTACGAGCTGGCCTCGCAGTACTTCCTGGGCGCCAAGGTCGACCTCGACGAGACGTACGCCTGGGGGTTCGAGGAGCTGGCCCGGCTGGAGACCGAGATGCGGGCGGTGGCCGCCCGGATCGTCGGCCCCGGCGCGAGCATCGACGAGGCGGTCGCGGCGCTGGACGCCGACCCGGCCCGGACCATCCAGGGCAAGGAGGCGTTCCGGGACTGGATGCAGGCGCTCGCCGACAAGGCGATCAGCGACCTGAACGGCACCCACTTCGATATCCCGGAGCAGGTCCGCCGGATCGAGTGCTGCCTCGCCCCGACCAGCGACGGCGCAATCTACTACACCGGCCCGAGCGAGGACTTCTCCCGCCCGGGTCGCATGTGGTGGGCGGTGCCGCAGGGCGTCACGGACTTCTCCACCTGGCGCGAGGTGACCACCGTCTACCACGAGGGCGTGCCGGGTCACCACCTCCAGGTCGCCCAGACCGCCGTCCGCGCCGAGCTGCTCAACCGCTGGCAGCGGCTGCTCTGCTGGGTCTCCGGGCACGGCGAGGGCTGGGCGCTCTACTCGGAGCGGCTGATGGACGATCTGGGTTACCTGGACGACCCGGGCGACAAGCTCGGCATGCTCGACGGGCAGGCGTTCCGGGCCGCCCGGGTGATCGTCGACATCGGCATGCACCTGGAGCTGGAGATCCCGAAGGACAACCCGTTCGGCTTCCACCCGGGCGAGCGCTGGACGCCGGAGCTGGGCTGGGAGTTCATGCGGGCGCACTGCCGGGTGCCCGACGAGAACCTGCGCTTCGAGCTGAACCGCTACCTCGGCTGGCCGGGGCAGGCCCCCTCCTACAAGGTGGGCGAGCGGATCTGGCTCCAGGCCCGCGACGAGGCGAAGGCCCGCAAGGGCGCCGACTTCGACCTGAAGGAGTTCCACCGCCAGGCGCTCGACCTGGGCTCGCTCGGGCTCGACCCGCTGCGCAGGGCGCTCGCCCGCCTCTGAGGTGCGGTGCGGGGCCGGAGGGACACCGGCCCCGCACCTCGAATGTCGGAGGACCGTCGCCCACCTGCCACGGTGGGCGACGCCCGACGACCTGCTACCGGCCCCCGGCCTCGCCGTCGCCGCCCCGCACGGGCGCCCCGGACGTGACCTCCTGCTGCTCTCCCGACGCGGCGGCGTCGCTGTCGTCGGCGCGGTGCCGCGCGGCGGCGGTGGCCCGCCGGCCCGAGAGCACCAGCCAGAGGCCGACGAGCAGCGCCAGCGCACCGACGACCGCCAGCGCGAGCGGGATGGTCCGACCGATCAACTGCAGCTTGTCCCGGTTGCTCCCGGCGGACTCCACGCTGTTGGCGATGGTCTGGTCGGTGTAGACGAAGTCGGCGTCCAGCAGCGCGGTGGCCGTGCCCTGGTCCGGCACCAGCGTCTTCTTCTGCTGCTCCCGCACCTTGACGAAGTTGCCGCTGACCGGCTCGACCCAGATGGTGCGGGTGTTGCTGTACATCACCTTGCCGCTGGTCGCGCCCGGCGCGAACGCCCCGAGCAGGCCGCTGACCCGGTCGGCCGGCAGGCCCAGGTCGGTCTCCTCGATGACCTGCTGGAACCGGTACGCCTCGATGCCGTCGACCTTCTCGGTGCCGTCGAACCGGATCGGCAGCGCCTTGCGCACGTCACGGTCGAAGTACTCGTAGTCCTTGCGCTCGGTGTGGAACGGGAACTTGTAGACCTGCCCGCTGAAGGTGACCTCGCTCGGCCCCTCCGGCCCGTCGGCCTGGAGGAACTGCTTGTCCCACTCGACCGCGGCAGCGGTCGACCGGTCCAGCGCCAGCTCCGCGGAGTACTGGCTGATCACCTCACCGGTCTGGGTCCACTTGACCGTGCCGTACGCCCCCCAGACGACCGCCTTGCCCTCCAGGTCGCCGGTCATCTCCGCCTCGGTGACGCCGGCCTGCGGCGCCACCTCGGTGGTGGCCTCCAGCGTGCCGGTCTGGACCGTCGGCGGGGCGTCCTTCTTCAGCTGCAGGAACTTCGCGTTCTCCGCCACCGCTACGCTCGGCTTCAGGCAGCCCTCGGGCTTGCCCTCCGCGTTGCAGAGCGTGAGGTCGTACGGCAGTTTCGTCACCGTAGGTGCCACGAAGAACGCCGCTCCCGCGGCGAGCACGAGACACAAGACGCCTATCCCGAACAGCACGGCGCCCAGGCGAGCCTTCACTGATCCTCCCAACAAAGACAGTCAGCCGGTGTCCGGCGAGGGGGTCCTGTCCCTAAACTTGGCCGCAGGTTACTCCCGGGTTACATATTCACGCGACCCTCTGGACGGTTGATGTCTGCGCCAACCACCGATCAGGGCCTCCGCCGGCTGCCCGCGCTCGACGCCGTACGGGTGATCGGCGCGCTGGCCGTCGTCGGGCACCACGTCGGGTTCGCCACGGGCGCGAACACCAACGACTCGGGGCTGGGCAGCTGGCTGTCCCGGCTCGACGTGGGCGTCGCCGTCTTCTTCGTGCTCTCCGGGTTCCTGCTCTTCCGCCCGTACGCGCACTCGCTGGCGACCGGGCAGCGGCCCCCGTCCGCCCGGCGCTACCTGTGGCGACGCGCGACCCGGATTCTGCCCGCGTACTGGGTGACCGTGGTGGTCTGCCTGCTGGTGCTGCCGCAGAACCGGCCGGCGTCCACCGGCGACTGGTGGCGGCACCTGACGCTGGCCCAGATCTACGAGCCCCGGCAGTTGCGGCACGGCCTCAGCCAGACGTGGAGCCTCGCCACCGAGGCGGCCTTCTACCTGCTGCTCCCGCTGCTGGCCGCGCTCCTGCTCGGCCGCCGCTGGCGTCCCGGCCGGGCGACCGTCGTCATCGTCGTGGCGGGGCTGGCGGTCACCGCCGGCTGGGTGGCCCTGATGGGGCTCGGCCTGCTCGACCTGGGCCTGCACACGATGTGGCTGCCGTCCTACGCCGGCTGGTTCGGCGCCGGCATGGCGCTGGCCACCGTCCACGTGTCGCTGCGCACCGGCACCGGGCACCGGTGGCGGTGGCTGGACGACCTCGGCACGGCGCCGCTGGCGTGCTGGTCGGTCGCGCTCGCCGCGCTGGCCGTCGCCACCACGCCGATCGCCGGGCCCCGGGACCTGGCCGAACCCACCGCCGCCCAGTTCGGACTGAAGATGGCGCTGTACGCCGTGGTGGCGGTGATGCTGGTGCTGCCGGTGGCGTTCGGGCCGGACACCCGGACCAAGGCCGTCCTCGGCGGCGTCGTCGGCCGGTGGCTCGGTCGGGTCTCCTACGGGCTGTTCCTCTGGCACCCCTTCGTGCTGGAGGGGGTCTACCTCCTCACCGACCGGCCGAACTTCACCGGCGACACGGGCCAGATCTTCCTGCTCACCGTCGCCGGCGGGCTGGTGCTCGCCGCGCTCAGCTACTACGCCGTCGAGCGCCCCTTCCAACGCTGGAACGGGCCGTGGCCGCGCCGCGGCGAGAGCACGACCGAGAACCAGAGCACCGTCACGGCCGCGACCGCCGCCAGCTGAGGCGCCGCGGCGGTATGCCCGCCGCGGGTCACCGCGTACCAGCCGGCCAGCGCGAAGCAGCCCACCGGCAGCCAGCGTCCGGCCACCCGGTACAGCCGGTGCAGCCGGCGCCGGTCCGGCGGGTGCAGCTGCGGCTCCAGCACGTGACCGGCCAGCACACCGGCCGCCGCCAGCATCGCGACCGCGACCGCCGCCAGGCCACCGAACAGCAGCAGCGCCGCCCCACCGAAGACCAGGGCGAGCAGTCGGTGCCGGCGGCGGCGCGCCGGAGCCGCCAGCGGTGGCGGGACCCGCCGGCTCGGCAACGCGGCGGCCACCCCGACCCCGCCCAGCAGGATCGCGCCGACGCCCAGCGCCACGACGTAGCCGTCGTCCGGGGCGAACCGGAGCAGCACCTCGCCGGAGAAGCCGGCCGGCACCAGCCAGCCCTGCTGCCAGCCGTCCACCACGAACGGGGTGAGCCGCCTGCCGCCCGCGGTGGCCTCCCACCCCGCGTTGGCGTTCTCCCGCAGGGCCAGCACCCGCTGGCCCGGATACGCATCCAGGTGCAGCGACCGCCGGGTGGCCGCCCAGCCGTCCACCCGGACCGGGGTCTGGGTGGCCTCCGGCGCGCCCGCCGTGCCGGCCGCGCCGCCGGCGGTGGGCCCCGGGACGACGGCGTCGGGGGTGAGGACGAGCCGGGTCGGCGTTGCCAGGCGGCTCGCCGCCGCCACCACCCGCACCTCCCCGCCGGCCAGCGGCAGCGGGTCCTCCGCACGGGCGCCGCAGAGCACCGCGTCCACCTCGCGCAGCTCCACCAACTCCCGCCGGCTCGCCACCAGCGCCGTCCGGCGCCGGTGGGTCCCGACCTCGACGGTCGGCCCGGTGCCGCAGGGAAGCGTGACGTGCTCCTCCGGGTCGTTGCGCAGCACCGGGCCCTCGGGCAGCACGATCAGCTCGCCCACGCCGACGGGCAGGCTCCGCGACAACCGCCGGTACGGGTCGAAGGTGTTGGCCGGCACGACGTCGGAGATCAGCACGGTGATCTGGTCGGTCTTCAGCGGCCGGTCGAAGACCAGGCTGCCGCCCTCGTCGAAGACGCCGCCGCGCATGCCGCCGCCCCCGATCACGGTCGCCTGCCACGGCCGGGCGGCCGCTGCCGTGGGTGGCAGGGTCACCTTCAGCCCGGCGATCTGGCGCGCCTTGGGCCAGGTCAGACGCAGCCACGGTTGCCGGTCCGACGCGGCGGCGTACCACGTGGTCGCCGGATCGCCGTCGACGACCGCGCCCGGCCGGGCCGCGGGGTGGGTAACGCCGATGCTGGAGGCGGCGACCGCCGGAGTGATGCCGCGCGCGGCGGCCGCCTCGCCACCGCCGTCGAGCAACGCGTTCAGGGCGCTCCCCGCCCGGGGACGCACCCGCAGCGCCACGTCGTAGTCGGCGGCGATCGGCAGGCTCAGCGTCCGGTCGATCCGGTCGCCGTCCTCGGACTCCCGGGCGAGCCCGCCGTCGCAGATCGGTCGGCCCTCGTCGAAGACGCAGGGCGAGGCGCCGGCGGCGGCCGTGAGCACCACGGCGGCCGGGGCGGCGCTGGCCGGCGGCGCGGGCACGGCCAGGGTCCGCTCGACCCGCAGGCCGGGGATGGACAGCTCGGCGATGCCGACGCCGCCGAAGCCGGCCCGGATGTCGAAGACCTGGTCGACGGAGACCCGGACCCGGCGGGTCGGGTGGCCGGCGGGCACCGTGACCTGCACGCTCTGGCCCGGGTTCTCCACCACCGCCTGCTGGTTGCCCGCGGCGACGGTGATCCGGGTGGGCAGGGAGTCGGCGCCGGTGTCGAAGGTGAGCCGCACGTCGCGGACCACCTGCGGCTCGGTCAACTCCACCTCCAGCCACTGCTCGGTGGCCAGGGTGCCCGGCGCCGAGCGCCAGGAGGTGGCGAGGCCGCCGTCGAGCGCCGCGTACGGCTGGTGCGCCGGCCGGCCGCCGACCAACGGCTGGGCGTCCGACCAGGAGCTCGACGCGGTCACCGACTCGATGCCGAGGTAGCGCACGGTGGTCGCCTGGTCCTCGCCCCACGGCGGCAGGTAGTCCCGGGCGGGCGCGCCGAGCCGCGACTCGTCGGCGGGCGTCATGGTCGCCGAGGCGTTGTCGTGCGGTTGTCCGAACGCGACCTCACGCCGGCGCAACCCGTCGGTGAGCACCACCGGGCTGCCGGCCAGCCCCGCCGGCCGGTCCCCCGCCAGCACCGTCGGGGCGTCCGAGAGCCGGCCGGCCGCCGCGATCTGGAGCAGCGACTCCGGCCCGCCCACCACCGTTGTGAGCCCCTTCGTGTCGTACGCGACGACCGGGCTGACCGGCTTCTCGACCTCGTACACCTCCAGGGCCCGGACCTTCACGTCCAGCCCGTGGTCGACGAAGTTGCCGGGCAACTGGCCGCCGCCGACCTCCGGCCCGAAGGCGCGCACCGCACGGATGCCGGGCGAGCGTTGCAGCGCCTGCCGGACCACCACCGGCTGGGTGGCCCCGGAGCGCCCGTAGTCGAGATCGGAGCGGAGCAGCAGGAAGCGCACGCCCGAGCGGGCGAGCAGGTCGGCCAGCCCGGCGGAGCCCTCGCCGTTGGCCAGCGCGGCCTCGACGGTGTCGAGCAGGCGGATCGTGCCCGGCGGGGTGAGCGGCACGGAGCTGCGCACCGCCCAGCTGCTCTCCAGCAGGGGCTGGGTGACCTCGTCGCTCGGGCTGCCCCAGAGGTAACGGGGGAACCGGGCGGCGGGCACCACCAGCACGCGGTCCATGCCGAGGTTGCGGTCCAGCCAGGACGTCGCCTGGTGCCAGTAGCCGGGCACCTCGCGGAAGCTGCCCTGGGCGGGCAGCCCGGCGGCCAGCGCCGGCGCGGCCACCCCGGCGACCGCGACGAGGGCGGTGCCGGTGACCAGGTTGGCGCGCAGCCGCACCGGCTGGAGCAGGCGGGGCAGGCCCGGGTTCAGCTCGGGCCGGTCGGCCGCCCGGGCCGCCCGCGCCACCAGCCCGAGCAGGTGGGCCAGGCCGAGGATGAGCGGCAGCCGGAGCACCACGTCGAACTTGTGCACGTTGCGCAGCGGTGCGCCGGCCGCGTCGAGGAAGTCCCGCTGCGTCTGCGCGCCCAGCCCGTCGACCGCGCCGACGTGACCGAGCCCGACCAGGGCCAGCCCGACCAGCAGGCCGGTGACCAGGAGACGCCGGTGCGGCATGCCCCGCCGGGCCAGGCCGACCAGGCCGAGGCCGGCGACCACCAGGGTCGCGACGACCAGCGGTTGCTCGGTGGCCAGCCGCCAGCCGGCAGACCAGGGCGGCCCGTACGCGCCGTTGAGGTACGCGTGCCAGTGCGAGGCGCCGCGCAGCACGGTGGTCGTGTCGGTGGGTGCGGTGGTGACCGGCGCCGTCTCGATGTAGTCGAGGAACGGCGGACTGTACCGGCCCAGCAGGAGCAGGGGCACCAGCCACCAGGCGGTCGCCGCGCCCACCGCCAGGCCCCAGGCGGCCAATGCCCTGATCCGCAGCCGGAACGGGTGCAGGCCGACCAGCAGGAGGCCGGCCAGCGGCACGACGGCCAGCACCGCCGTCGCGTTGACGCCCCCGGCACACGCCACCACCAGCGCGGACCGGGTGACCGCGCGGCGCACCGACCCGCCCCGGGCCAGCCCCACTAGGGGCACCAACACCCAGGGGGCGAGGGCGCTCGGCCACGCCTCCACCGAGATCGGGCCGAGCTCGGTGACCAGCCGGGGGGAGAGCGCGAAGGCGACCCCGGCGACCAGCCGGGCCCCCGGCGTGCCGATGTGCAGCCGCTCGGCCAACCGGACCACGCCGGTGCAGGCCACTGTCATGAGCAGCGCCCACCAGAGCCGCTGCACCACCCAGGCCGGGATGGCGAGCAGCTTGCCGAGGAGGAAGAACGGGCCCATCGGCCAGAGGTAGCCGTACGCCTGATTCTGGAGCTGGCCGAAGGTCCCGTCCGGGTCCCAGACGTGCAGCGCGCGACTCAACCATCCGGCCGGATCGACCGCCAGGTCCACTTTGGTGTCGATGACGATCATGCCCGGATCCTGGAGGAACGCCAGGGCCGACAAACCGAGACAGACCGCGACCAAGCGAAGACGCCACACCCTTTTCGATGTGTCGTCCGGCCGATCGGTCAGCTCCGGACGGGCCGGCGCCTGCTGCATGTCGCCTCCGATGGGGCATTGCGGGGGGCGTGACGAAGCCCATAGTGTGACGCGACGCGAAGACTACTCGGCAGTAGGAGTAAGTGTGGAAGCACCGCCTGCCGCCAACCGGCACGTACTTTTCCTCAACTGGCGTGACATCCGGAACCCCGAGGGCGGCGGCTCGGAG
Organism: Micromonospora sp. NPDC047465; assembly: GCF_040643125.1. Classification (NCBI taxonomy): domain Bacteria; kingdom Bacillati; phylum Actinomycetota; class Actinomycetes; order Micromonosporales; family Micromonosporaceae; genus Micromonospora; species Micromonospora sp. NPDC047465. Next base: position 10,120 of record NZ_JBEYTP010000011.1, on the reverse strand, counting down.
GTGTACGTCGAGCGGATCGCCGGGGAACTCGTACGCCGGGGCCACCGCGCCACGCTGCTCTGCGCCACACACTCCGCCGGCCCCGCCGAGGAGGTCACCGCCGACGGGGTGCGGGTGCTGCGTCGCGGCGGCCGGCACACCGTCTACCTGCGTGCCGCGTTGGTCTACCTGGCCGGAGCGCTGGGCCTCGGTCCGCTGGCCCGGCGTCGGGGTGGCCGACCGGACGTGATCGTGGACGTGGGCAACGGCCTGCCCTTCCTCTCCGCCCTGTACGCCCTCTGCCCGGTGATCGCGCTGGTGCACCACGTGCACCGGGAGCAGTGGCCGGTGGTGCTGGGCCGCTGGCTGGCCCGCTTCGGCTGGTGGGTGGAGTCCTGGCTGGCCCCGCGCGTCTACCGCCGGTGCCGGTACGTGACGGTCTCCGAGGCCACCCGCCGGGAGCTGGCCACCCTCGGCATCGACCTCGCCCGCATCGCCGTCGTGCACAACGGCACGCCGGACATGCCCGTCGGGCCGGTGCCGCGCACCCCGCACCCGTCCCTGGTGGTGCTCGGCCGGCTGGTGCCGCACAAGCAGGTCGAACTGGCCCTGCACGCGGTCGCCGGGCTCGCCGGCGAACTGCCCGGCCTCACCCTCGTGGTCGCCGGCCAGGGCTGGTGGGAGCCGCACCTGCGCCGGCTCGCCGACGAGCTGGGCATCACCGACCGGGTCCGGTTCACCGGCTTCGTCAGCGACGCGGAGAAGGGGGAACTGCTCGCCAGCGCATGGGTCGCGCTCACTCCCTCGCTGAAGGAGGGCTGGGGACTGACCATCGTGGAGGCCGGGGCGGTGGGCACGCCGACGATCGCGTTCCGCGGCGCCGGCGGGGTCGAGGAGGCACTCGTCGACGGCGAGACCGGCCTGCTCGCGGACGACGTCGACGACTTCGTCGCCAAGGTGCGGGTGCTGCTCACCGACGACGCCCTGCGTACCGCGATGGGCGCGGCGGCGCGGGCGCACGCGGCCCGCTTCACCTGGCCGGTCTCGGGCGAAAAATTCGCGGCCCTCGTGGCGAGGGCCGCGAACGTTCGGGCGGTGGTGCCGGCGGAGCAGATGGAGCCGGTGGAGCCGTCCTACCTCGCGCCGTAGACCAGCGGCTTGTTGGCGCCGCCGCTGCCGCCGTCCGAGCTGGTCCGCGCGGACTGCTCGGCCTTGGCGGCCTCGGACGACGAGGTGCCGGTGAGGGTGGTGGCCAGCGCCACCGACCCGAAGACGCCGAGAGCGACCGCGATCACTCCGGCGAGAACCAACGAGAGAGCACTGCGCATGGTGCTGACTTCCTCCTCGTGAGCTGCGTGCGCGGGACGTTACCACCAAGTAGCGACGGTGGGGAGGGCCGCGAGGACGATCGATACGGGCCGGTGGGCGCGCTCGCCGCCGGTCAGCCGCCCGCCATCGGGTTCTCGTACAGGGTCAGGTCCGTGCCGGCGTACTCCTCGCGGAGCCCGAGCAGCGTCGCCGGGTCCACCCGGTGGCCGCCGACCACCCGTTGCACCACCACCCAGCGCACACCGGTGGCCGTCACCGGAGCACCGGTGGCGAGCACCCGCCGCACCTGCGCCGCCCGCGGATTCTCCCCGCTCACCTCGCTCGGGCCGACCCAGAGCGTGTCGTCGACGAGTACGTCGGCGTCGACGTAGCGGGGCAGCGGGTCGAGCGCCGTCCGACCACCGTTCCACGGGTACGCCCGGTAAGCCCCGAACGGCAGCGAGAGCACCTCGCCCGGCCGGCCGTCGAGGCGGGCGGCGACGGCGTTCCAGTCCGCCGGATAGGCCACCGGTCGCAGCCGGCCGGCCGCGCCGAAGGCCAGGTCCGGCAGCACCACCACGGGCAGGACCAGCGCCCCGGCGAGCACCGCGCCCGCGCCCACCCGACCGGCCCGACCCGCCGCCTCGGCCAGCCGCTCCACGCCGAGCGCGAACCCGACGGCGACCAGCAGGGCGTACGGGACGAGGAACTTCTGCCCGTCGCGCAGCACCCCGGCCCCGGGCACCGTGGCCACCGACCACTCCAGCAGCCCGCTCAAGCCGGGCAGCACGCCCAGAGCGGCGAGCAGGAAACCACCGGCCGCCAGCCCGGCGAGCCGGTGCGCGAGCCCGCCCGACCACCGCCGGCTCAACGTCCGGTAGCCGAGGACCGCCACGGCCAGCACGACGGCGGTGGCCACCGGCGCCAGCGGGGACGAGCGGCTCACCGGCGTCGTCTGCGCGTTCCAGATCCCGCCGGTGCCGGCCAGCGCGCCGAGCGCGCCGCTCCAGTTCTCCGCCCGCGCCGCGAACGCCGCCACCCCGTCGGGGTCGGTCCGGGCATCCGCCCGGGTCAGGGCCGCCGCCACCAACCAGGGCGCGTTCAGCAGCAGCACGAGTCCCACCGCGGCCGCCCCGACCCGGCCCCCGGCCCGCCTCGGCACCAGCACGACGGTGCCGGCCAGGGCGATGAGGCCGCCGGTCGGGGTCACCGCCGCGGGCACCGCGGCCAGCACCAGCAGCGGCAGCGCCCGCCGCCCACCGGCCCGCAACCGGATCACCGCCGACACCAGCCACGGCAGCGACGCGTACGCCAGCAGCAGTCCCCAGTGCCCGATCAGCAGCCGTTCCGCCAGGTATGGCGTCCACGCGTACCCGACGGCGGCCACCAGCCGGGTGACCGGGTGCCGCGCCGGCACCAGCAGCCCGGCGCCGACGGTGGCGAGCAGCAGCACCGCGACCAGCACCAGCCGCTGCACCAGCCAACCGGGCACCACCTGACTGGCCAGCGACACCAGGGCGTCCAACGGCACCGCCCGGGGCAGCGAGTCGGACGGGACGACGAGTTCCGCGCGCCACGGCTGGTGCGGCACGAAGACCATGTCGTAACTGAGCACGTAACCGGGCGCCGCCAGCGGCGCCAGCACCAGCAGGGTGACGGCCAACCCGAGCCCGGCGAGCATCGACCTCTCCCGCAGGGTTGACCTCCTCACTACGCTGACCGGGCGTGGCACCGGCGTGGCGCCACTGTACGCGCGCCCGCCGCACAGCCGGGGGTGCCGGCGACCCGGGGCGGTGATGGGAACGGAATCGGACAGGCGCGGCCGGGCGACCGGTCTCGGCGCCGCAGGGGTGGCCGTGACGCTGGCCGGTGTCTTCGTCAACGGGTTGGCCTACGTGGTGCCCGTCCTCGGCGCCCGGCACCTCGACCCGGCGGAGCTGAGCGCGCTGGCCACCCTCCTCGCGCTGGGCGCGATAGGCGGTGTGGCCGGCACCGGGCTGCAGATCGCGGTCGCCGTGCACCGGGCCCGCCACGGTCACGCCGCCACCACCCGACCGACCGTGCTCACGCTCGTCGTCACCGCCGCGCTGCTCGCCGTGACGCTGCCGGTGGCCGCCGTGCAGCTCCGGCTGGCCGCCCCGGCGGTGCTGCTGCTCGGCGTGCTCACCGTGGCGGTCGTCGCGGCCGGTCGCTGGCTCGGCGAGTTACAGGGCGACCAGCGCTTCCTGCGGCTCGCCGGCGGCATGGCGCTGCTCGGCGCCGGCCGCTACGGGGGCATGGTGGCGGGGCTCTCGCTCGGCGGCGGGCTCACCGGGTCGCTGCTGGCCGGGGCGGTCACCTCGGTCCTGGTGCTCGCCCTGCTGGTACGCCTCAACCGGGGCTCCGGCATCGACCCGACGGCACCCTCGCTCGCCACCCGGACCGTGCTCACCGCCAGCGGCGCCACGCTGGCGATGCTGGTCGTCTCGTACGTGGACCTGCTGCTCGCCCGCCGCTTCCTACCGCCGGACGTCTCCGGCACCTACGCCGTCGGCACGGTGCTGACCAAGGGCGCCCTCTGGGCGCCGCAGGTGGTGACCGTGATCGCGCTGCCCCGCCTGGCGAAGGGTGACCGCCGCGCCCTGGTCACCGCGCTGGCCCTGGTCGCCGGCGCCGGGACGGTGCTGGTGCTGGGCTCGGCGCTGGCCGGCGGGCTCGCCTTCCGCCTGGCCGGTGGCCCGGCGTACGCCGGGTCCGGCCGCTACGCCCCGCTCTTCGCCGCCACCGGCGCCCTGTACGCGGTGGTCTTCATCCTGGTGAACGCCCGGGTCGCGGCATCGGCCCGGTGGCCCGCCGCTCCACTGTGGCTGTCGACGGTGGTGTACGTGGCCGCGGTCGCGACCGTCGTGCCACGGACCATCGCCGGGATCGCCGGGGCGGCCCTGGTGACGGCGGCAGTCACCGCCGTGGCGACCGGGCTGCTGACAATGGCTCACGAACGCGGCGACAGGTCGAAACCCACCCGGACGGCCACTACCCACCCACCGGGAGCACATGGCACAGTGCGGGACGGATAACCAGGAGACGGGGGTTTCTGGTGAGCGTCCGCATGACCACGACCGGATCCCGCCGACGGAACGACCGTCCGCACACCCGCTGGCTGCTCGTGCTGTACGCCGCCGCGCTGGTGGTCACCCTGACCGCGGGCGTTCCGGGCCCTGCGCGGGCCGAGGGCGGCATGTCGGCCGAGCGGCTCACCGCCCTCTTCGACCGCTACGGCGACACCTCGGGCAGGTGGAACGGCGCCGACCGGACAGCCTCCGTCCGGCTCCCCGACGGCCGGCTGCTCTGGCTCTTCTCCGACACCTTCCTCGGCCCGGTCGATTCGGACGGCTCCCGGCCCGACACCGCGTCGTTCATCAACAACTCGATGGTCGTGCAGCAGGGCGACGAGCTGCGCGAGACCGTGCACGGCGGCACCGCCGAGGAGCCCGCCTCGCTGGTGCCACCACCGGCCGCCGACCAGTTCTACTGGGTCGGCGACGCCCAGGTCGTCGGCCAGAGCCTCCAGATGCTGGTCAACCGCTACCGCCGGACCGGCACCGGCCCGCTGGACCACGTCCTGCTGGGCACGTCGCTGGCCACCTTCGCGTTACCCGGCCTGGCTCCCACCGCCGTCCGGCCGCTGCCGTTGGGGCAGCGGATCTCCTGGGGCTCCGCGCTGCTCCGCGACGGCGGGCACACCTGGATCTACGGCACCGAGGCGAGCGGCGAAACCAAGTTCGCGCACGTGGCCCGGGTCGCCGGGGACGACCTCACGGGCCCGTGGGAGTTCTGGACGGGCAGCGGCTGGGCGCCCGAGGTGAACCGGTCCGCCCGCGTCCTCAGCGGCGTCGGCACGTCGTACGGCGTGCAGCGGGTCGGGGACCGGTACGTGCTCGTGACCCACGAGAACAACCTCGTGTTCAGCGGCGACCTCGTGGCCTACTCCGCCGCCGGGCCGACGGGGCCGTTCGAAGGGCCGGACTACCTGCACAGCGCCGCGGAGACCGACGCCGGGCACCTCGTCTACGACGCCGACCTGCACCCCGACCTGGCCCGTCCGGGAAAGCTGCTGATCTCGTACAACGTCAACAACGTCGACGACGCGGTGACGTACGCCGACGCCGGCGTCTACCGGCCGCGTTTCGTCGAGGTCGACTGGCCCCGCCCCCGGCCGGACCGGGCCGACGTGCCGCCAGCTCCGGCCGCGCTCACCGCCGACGCCCGGGGCGCGGGCAACGCCGAGCTGCGCTGGCGCCCCGTCCGGGCCGATGACGACCCGCGTTACCTGGTCCACCGCCGAGACGTGACCGCCGGCCAGACCCACTTCGTCCGCATCGGCGAGCCGACCGCCGAGCCCCGCTTCTCCGCCGACTTCCTCGTCAACGGCCACGAGTACGAGTTCCGGGTGACCACGCTCGGGCGCCGGGGCGAAGGCCCGCCGTCGCCGGTGGCGCGGATGACCGCCACCGTGCCGCCACCTGCGCCGCCCGGCGGGCTGCGGGCGACGGCCGGGCGGACCGGGGACGTCGCGGTGCGCTGGGACCCGCTGCCGTTCGTCCAACTGTTCCGGCTGTACCAGCGCGACGTCACATCGGGTCAGCGGGCGCCGGCCCTGGTCGGCACGTTCACCGGCACCAGCGCGACCGTCGACTCGCTGTGGCACGCGCGGACGTACGAGTTCACCGTCGTCGCGGTCGGCGGCGGCGGGGACAGCCAACCCTCCGCGCCGGTCCGGGCCACCGCGTTCGTCACCCCGCCGGCCGCGCCGGCCCGGCCGACCGCCAGCCCCCAGCCGGACGGCGACATCCGGCTCAACTGGGCCGGCCTCGGACCGGGCGTCTCCTACCGCGTCTACCGACGGGACGTGACGGCGGGCGAGACCCGCCTCGGCTCGCCATCGCTGGACACCAGGGCGAACCACCTCGCCCGGCACCTCCGACACGACCACGAGTACGAGTTCGCCGTCAGCGCCGTCAACAGCGGCGGCGAGGGGCCCCTCTCCCCGCCGGTCCGGGCCCGGGCACGGTTCACCGCGCCGGAGGTGGTGCCGGCCGGCCTGCGGGTGACGAAGATCGGGCCGGGTCAGGTGGAGCTGGCCTGGCGCTCGACCAACCCCGGCGGATGGCACCGCGTCTACCGGCGGGACCTCACCGCCGGCGAGCGGGAATTCACCGAGGAGAAGGTGGCCGTGCAGGGCACCGAGGCCACCATCCACCAGCTGCGCAACGGCCACGAGTACGAGTTCGCGGTCGCCGCCGCCAACCAGGCCGGTCCGGGTCGGCTGAGCAGGCCGGTCCGGGCCACGCCGCGGCTGCCCACGCCGGGCGGGCTGGCGGTGACGGCGAGCGGCAACGGTGAGGCGCGGCTGAGCTGGCGTCAGGCCGGCCCTGGCCTCGCCTACCGCGTCCAGCTCCGGGATGTCACGTCCGGTACGAGCTGGCGGACGGATCCGTACCCCGTGGCCGGAACCGACTTCACCGCCGTACTGCTGACCCGGGGCCACCGCTACGAGTTCCGGGTCGCGGCCACCGACGGCGTCGACACGGGCCCGCCGTCCGCGCCCGTCGCCGTGCTCGTGGAGTGAGTCAGGCTCCGGCGGCGAGCCAGGATCGGAGCAGGTGGTGGTCGATCGAGTCGACCCGGCCGAGCGGCCACCCGGCGGCCACCCGCTCGCGCAGCTCGTCCCGGGTGAACCAGCGCGCCTCCAGCAGTTCCTCGCCGTCCACCCGCACCTCCTCGGACGCGGCGGTGGCCCGGAAGCCCACCATCAGTCCCGCCGGGAACGGCCACGCCTGCGACCCCACGTACGTCAGGTCGGTCACCGTCACCCCGGCCTCCTCGGCCATCTCCCGCCGGACGGCGTCCTCCAGGCTCTCGCCCACCTCCACGAAACCGGCGAGCGTCGAGTACGCCCCCTCCCGCGCGCCCGCGTGCCGGGCCAGCAGGCAGCGGTCCGGTGCTCCGGGCGCCTCGACCAGCACGATGACCGCCGGTTCGATCCGGGGAAAGAGGAGCCGGCCGCAGTCCGCCCCGGTGCAGGACCGGACGTGTCCCCCGCCCCGGGCCACGGTCGACGCCCCGCAGGCGCCGCAGAAGCGCTGCTGCCGGTGCCAGTGCAGCAGCCCCCGCGCGTACGCCTGGACGGCCGCCTCGGCCGGACCGAGGCGGCCGACCAACGCCCGGACGTCCACGGCGGCGCCCGCCCCGGCCGCCTCGACGGCGGCTGCCTCGGACAGGCCGGAGAGGTCCACCGCGAAGACGGCCGACGTGTCGTCGCCCATGCCCAGGAAGGCGGTCTCGTCGGCGACGGCGAGCACCCCGGCCGCCAGGTCGCCGGTCAACCGCACCGGCACGTCCTCCGCGACCAGGCAGCGGTCCCGCCAGAGCGGCAGGACGACGCTGCCCGGGTCTGCCATCAGCGCCGCGATCCGCTCCGGGTCGGCGCGCAGTTCCCCCGCCCGGTCCAGCCAACCGCCGCCGTACGCCAGGACCGCCTCGTCCGCTCGCATGTCCCTACCGTGCCATGGCCGCCGCCGCGCCCCGCGCCCGGGCGGCCCCCACCGACCCGCCGCGCGACACGCGCCGCCGCAACGGGAGGGGCGCAGACTGCCGCCGCGCCGGGCCGCCGGTTACCGTAGGTGTCTTCCGGGCGGGGCGAGCGCTCCCCCCTTTGTGGTATGCCCTTATCGAGGTGACCGTGACGCTGTACGGCGAGAAGAGCCCACCCGCCGACGACCGGCCCACCGTGCAGGTCACCGCGGTGACCTGGCCGGGTGACGAGCCGGCACCCGTCGTGCCCGTCGGCCGGCCGGGCGGGGGGTCCCGGTCCCGCCGGGGCCGCCTGCTGCTCGCCGCCGGTGTCGCCACGGCGGTGCTGGCCTCGGTGGCGGGGGTGGGCGCCTACGCGTACGCCGGTGACGTGCCCCGCGGGACGACGGTGCTCGGGGCGGAACTCGGCGGCCGGAGCCGCGCGGACGCCGCCCGGGAACTGCGGGCGGCGCTGGACCGCCGCGCCGCCGAACTCGCGGCCCCCCTGTCGGTACGCGTCGGCGAGCGGACCGCCGAGATCGTCCCGGCCGAGGTCGGCCTGGCCGTCGACGTCGACGCCACCGTGGCGGCGGCGGCCGAGGCGGACGCGCACGCGGTCGACCGGCTCGTCGGGTCCCGCGCGGTGCAGCCGGTGGTGACCGTGGACGTCGCCCGCCTCGACACCGCCCTGAAGAAGGCGGTCGGCGACCAGGGCCGGAAGATGACGATGCCGGCGATCACCTGGAAGGGCACCACGCCGAAGGCGGTGCACCCGAAGCCGAGCCTCGCGCTGGATCCGGAGCGCTCCGCGCAGGTGGTGCGGGAGGGCTGGCTGAGCCGCCAGCCGGTGACCGTGCCGCTGGTCGAGACGCACCCCGTGACCACCGCCGAAGAGGTGGACCGGCTGGTCGCCGAGCTGGCGGAGCCGGCCGTCGCCGCGCCCGTCACGCTCACCACCGACAAGGGCTCCGTGCAGATCCCGCCGAAGGCGATCGCGAGGAGCCTCCGGTTCACCGCCGACAAGGCCGGCAAACTGACCCCGCAGGTCGACGTGAAGCGGCTGCGCGCCGCGCTCGGCGACGACCTGGCGACGATCGAGATTCCGCCGAAGGACGCCCGGATGACCATCTCCGGGGGCAAGCCGAAGGTCGTCGACGGCAAGCCGGGGCAGCAGCTCGACAGCGCCGCCCTCGGCCGCGACCTGCTGGCCGTCCTGCCGAAGGCGGAGGACCGGAAGGTCACCGGCGAGCTGAAGCCGGCCGAGCCGGAGCTGACCGCGGAGAAGCTGGCCGGGCTCGGCATCAAGGAGCGGGTGTCCACGTTCACCACCCGGTTCACCGGTGGGCTCTCCTCGCCGCGCAGCCAGAACATCATCACGATCGCCAAGGACGTGGACGGCACGGTCGTGCTGCCCGGCGAGACGTTCTCGCTCAACGGGCACACCGGCGAGCGCGGCTACGCCCAGGGCTACCGGGACGCCCCGGTCATCCTGAACGGCAAGCTGGTGCCGGGCGTGGGCGGCGGCACCTCGCAGTTCACCACCACGCTGTTCAACGCGACCTACTACGCGGGCCTGGAGGACGTCGAGCACAAGCCGCACTCGTACTGGTTCAGCCGGTACCCGGCGGTCATCGAGTCGACCATCTTCTGGCCGGACCTGGACTTCAAGTTCCGCAACAACACCGAGTACGGCGTCCTGATCGACACCTCGTACACGTCCAGTTCCATCACGGTGTCCATCTGGAGCACCAAGATCTGGGACAGCGTGAAGACGGAGTACAGCCCGCGGCGCAACATCACCCAGCCGAAGACCGTCTATCTTGAGCCGGGCCCCACCTGCATCCCCGCCAGCGGCAGCCAGGGCTTCACCCAGGACGCCTTCCGGGTCATCAAGAAGGACGGCAAGGTCGTGAAGCGGGAGAAGTTCACCTGGCGCTACGACGCCGAGCCGCGCTTCATCTGCGCCCGCGAACCGTCCTGACGTCCGTCCCACTTCCGCACGTCGCTGCCCCGCCTGCCCCGCCGGCGGGGCAGTTCCTTTCCGGCGTACGCACACCCGCGCGGGCTCTCTCTCGCCAGGCGGCGGATCTCGGCCGGCTGTGTGACTTCTTCGCCCTGATCGGCTGGGATGGTGTGGGCCTGCCTCAGTCCCGTTGGTGTGGCGCCCTAGGTGGTGGGGTGGGTGCTGTCTGAGCGTTTGTTGCGGTGTCGGGTGGGTGGGGTGGGGCCTGGGGGGGGGCGGGGGGGGGGCGGGGGGGGGGGTAGGGGGCCCGGGGCGCCC